>JABMNS010000227.1 GCA_013204445.1 Sphingomonadales bacterium | reverse complement strand
CAAAAACCGGAGGCGCTGCTGTACCGTGTGCTGCTGGCCAGCACCAATCCCGGCGATGTGGTGCTCGATCCGTTTTTCGGCACTGGCACGACTGGCGCAGTTGCAAAAAGACTGGGCCGCGAATGGATCGGTTGCGAGAAAGAGGACAGCTATTGCGAAGTGGCCGAACAGCGCATCGCCGAAGCTTTGCCTCTTGATGAAAGCTCGCTCAAAACCATGCAGTCGCCGAAATCCAAGCCACGGGTTGCCTTCGGGACCCTGGTGGAAACCGGCTATCTGAAGCCTGGCGACGAATTGTGCAGCAAGAACCGCAAGTTCAAAGTGAAAGTGCGCGCCGATGGCTCCGTTCTCTGGAACGGCCAGGAAGGCTCAATCCACAAAATCGGTGCGACCGTGCAGGATGCACCAAGCTGCAACGGCTGGACCTACTGGTATTATAATGACGGCAAGGCGCTGAAACCGATCGACGATCTGCGCCAGACCTATTTGCTGGCCACCGAACCCTGATATGGGCGATATATTGGAAAAACTGGAAGCATGTGGAGTCGATGCAAAACTCTATCTTAAGCCGGTTGGCCTTGTCGATAGTCCGCAATGGAATAATGACAAAAATATCCAATTAAACAATAGTTTAATATGGTTTTCTCAGATAGAATATCTGATAATTGAAGCTGGCAAAGCGCATCGCAGAGGTCGGGTTAGCATGGGCGACTGGCCGATATGGTCGAAAGCCCTGCCAGAGCCGTTGGCGCAGCGGGCCGCGACGCAATTTGCCAATCTGACCCGGCAGCATCAAGCGCTGAAATGTGGTGAGCGGATGGTTCGGTTCGACCAGCCGCATGTCATGGGCATACTCAATATCACGCCCGACAGTTTTTCCGACGGTGGCAAGCATCAGGACGACCCGGACAAGGCGGCCGAAGCTGGATTGGCGATGGCCGCTGCTGGCGCCTCGATCCTCGATATCGGCGGGGAGAGTACCCGGCCCGGTGCGGTCCCGGTTTGGGAAGGCGACGAAATCAAGCGGGTGGTGCCGGTGATCGAAAGGCTGGCCCATTGCGGTGCGGTGCTGTCGATCGACACGCGCAAGGCAGGGGTGATGGAAGCTGCGATTGCTGCGGGTGCGGAGCTGATCAATGACGTGTCAGCGCTGTTGCACGACAAAAGGTCGCTTGATGTGGCTGGTGTCTCTGGCCGTCCGGTGGTGCTGATGCACGCGCCTTCGAGCGGCAAGGACCCGCACAAGAGCGGCGGCTATGGCGATATCGTAACCGACACGCTCGACTGGCTGGAACAGCGGATTGCCGATGTAATCGCGGCGGGTTTCGAGCGCGAGAAAATCATTGTTGATCCCGGCCTCGGCTTTGGCAAGTCGCTGTCCGACAATCTCGCCCTGATGAATAATATTGCGATGTTTCATGCGCTCGGCCAGCCATTGTTGATCGGCGCCAGTCGCAAGCGGATGATCGGAGCCTTGTCCAAGGAAGCGCCGGTCGACAAGCGCCTCGGCGGTTCCATCGCTTTCGCCCATCACGCGATCCAGCAGGGTTCCCAAATTGTCCGGGTGCATGATGTGCCGGAAACGGTTCAGGCATTGCAGGTCTGGCGCGGTATGCGCGATGCCGGGCTGACTGCATTGGTGTAAATCCGATATACGCAATATCCGTTTGGCCAAAGCGTAAATATTTGGCTAGCATGAAAATGCCTTGAAAAACCAAGCAACGGAGGAATAATTTGAAAGACCGCTCCGAGCAGATGGTTCGAGAGATTGTCATCGTTGGCGGCGGCACGGCAGGCTGGATGACCGCTGCAGCGCTTTCAAACAAGCTGGCCGGAACCGACGCTTCGATCTACTTGATAGAATCCGCTGAAATCGGAACGGTCGGGGTTGGTGAAGCGACGTTGCCGCAAATTCGCACATTCAACCGGATGCTCGATATTGATGAGGCCGAGTTGATGGCGCGAACCAGCGCTACGTTCAAGCTCGGTATCGAGTTTTGCGACTGGGGCAGGGCGGGTGATCATTATATTCACCCCTTTGGTGTGCACGGCAAGCCGATAGGCCCGGCGGATTTTCATCATTATTGGGCCAGCGCAAATGCCAAAGGCCAAACAGATGATTTTGGCAGCTATTGCCTTCCTATCTCTGCAGCGAGGCGCAACCGGTTTGACTTGCCGACCGAAAACCCTGCATCGCCGATGCACGCCTATTCCTATGCTTTCCAATTTGACGCCAGTCTCTACGCTTTGTTTCTGGCTGAATATGCAGCGGCGCGGAGTGTCAAGCGGATTGAGGGCAAGGTCATTGCGGTCGATAGCGATGGCGAGAGCGGGTTTATCCGGTCCGTCACTCTGGAATCCGGGCAGCAAATATCCGGTGACTTGTTTATCGATTGCTCCGGTTTCCGAGGGCTACTGATCGAGCAGAACCTGGCAACCGGCTTTGCAGACTGGAGCGACTATTTGCCGTGCAAAACTTCTGATCCTATTGGACCCTATACGCGATCCACTGCGCGCGCTGCGGGCTGGCAGTGGCGGATCCCGCTGCAGCACCGGATCGGCAATGGTCATGTCTATTGTGACCGCTATATCAGCGATCAGGATGCGGCCGATATGTTGATGAACAATCTCGAGGGCGAACCTCTTGCCGATCCCAAGTAGCTGTTTTTCAAGACTGGTAAGCGCAAGAAATTGTGGAGCAAAAATTGTATAGCCATCGGGCTGTCGGGCGGGTTTCTCGAACCGCTCGAGTCGACAAGCATTGATTTGATCCAGAGCGGTATATTGAACCTGATCGCGCTGTTCCCGGAGAAGCAATGCGCAGTTTCGGACGTCGATGAGTATAACCGGTTGATGGATCTCGAATATGACCGCATTCGCGACTTCCTAATGCTGCATTATGTTCTGAACCAGCGCGATGAACGGTTTTGGAGCGATATGCGAGAGATGGCATGGCCTGGTAGCCTGAGCGAGAAAATCGAGGTGTTCAAACGGCGCGCCATTGTGCCGCAATATGATCATGGCCTGTTTCAGCCGGCGAGCTGGCTATCCGTGTTTATTGGGCAGAACCTCATACCGGAAGCTTGGGACCCTCGCGCTGATTCCATGACCGGGGATGATCTTTCGGCTCGTTTGCAGCATATCAGTAAATCCATTGAATCCAGGGTTGGGCAGATGAGCGACCATCTGGCGTTTATCGAGAAATATCGGGCGACCTTTGCCGGATCACGGGCAGGTGCCGAATGAATGGCGGTGAACGGCGAGTGAGGCGGATTGCCATTTTGGGAAAGAGTCACGAGCTTTGGCCGGTTGCAGCTTTGCTGGGCAAAAACCTGACGGCCGATATGGAGTTGATCGCCGTAGAAGAGCCAGAAGCCTATGGCCCCGCCGCAATCACGATCCGTCTGGATGATCCGTTTCTTGTCCGGCTCGGGATCGGCGCCGAAGCTTTGCTCAGGGTCGACAGCGCGATACTTGCTCTGGGTACAGAATTGCGGGGCTGGCGTGGCGACCATAGCCGGTTTTTTCTGACCGGCTCCGGGGATCTGCCTGAGGTTGAGGATATTGCCATCCACCAAATCATGCTGCGCGCCGCTTTGACCTATGACCAGCCGGAACGACTGGCCTATCTCTATCAACCCTTTCGCCTGCCGGCCCGGATAGCTGAGGCTGGGAAATTCGCTTTTCAGTCGAGCGATCCGCGATCACCGCTAAGCATGATGCGGCCGACCGTTCATCTTGATCGCTCGCATTATGCTGCGCTTCTCAAGAACAGTTTCTCAACGGACCGAATGGATATTGTCGAAGCGCGGCCAAAGGCAGTGCGTGTTTCTGCTGATAGTGGAACGATTGTTCGGGTCGAACTGGATAATGGACGAGCGATCGATGCCGATCTTTATATTGATGTTTCCGGAGCGGTGAGCGGTCTCACGAAGCTGGCATCTTCATCTGACTGGCACTCGATATCTGACGGGCTTCCGTTTGACCGATTGCTCGCGGCCGAAAAGGCGGGCGAACCGCCAAAATGGGATCGGCATGAGGTGGCGCAGGCAATCAAAGGCGGTTTGCTGATAACCACGCCACTTCGTAAAACATCTATTGCACAGTTGGTCTGCGCATCGAGCGCGATGACCAGCGAGGAGCAACAAGATCTGGCCGGATATGGCGGGAATGCCATGGTATTTGAACCTGGATATTTAAGACAGCCATGGACCGGAAATCTCGTCCGACTGGGCAGCGCATCGTCCTGTTTTGGGCCGTTTTTGTCCGCCGACACTACGATGTTGCATCGTCAGGCGGCGATATTCACCGATCATATGCCGGTGCGTCTCGAGATGACCGTGGAGGCCAGAGAATATAACCGGCGGCACCTGATTGCGGCGCAGCAGATCAGGGATTTTGTTCAGCTGCCCTTCGCGCTGAGCCATCGGGGCGATAAGGCATGGATCGGTGTTCGGGACAGCAAACTGTCCGAAAGTCTGACAATTAGACTAGACCAGTTTCGCAGCCGAGGCCGGTTCGTCGCTTTCGAAAGTGAAATATTCGATCAGCAGAGCTGGATCGACTTGATGATCGGCTTTGGCATAGTGCCTGAGCGCTATGATCCGATGGCACAGTCGCTCGATATGACGACGATGGCTCGTCGGCTAAAAAAGCTCAGCAGTGCCTTTGGTCAGGCTCTTGCCACAATTCCGGCATATGAAGAGGCGATTGGCGCTGCCAGCGCTATCGGCCTTGATTGATTAGTCTGCCAGCTCAACTTGCCGGACATCATAGCCGGCCTTGTTGAGGTCGGCGATCAAGCCTTCGAGCTGCTCCCGGTCCTTCGCTTCACATTCAATATCGGTGATCAGCCCTTTTGCCGGTAGGTTGGTGAAAACCCGCTGGTGATAGACTTCGATGATATTGACTTCATGCTCGGCAAATTGTTTCACGACGTTGTAGAGCGCACCGGGCTGGTCGCGCAAATGCAGGCGGAGGCGAGCCAGACGGCCTGACCGGGCGAGATCGCGCAGCAGCACGTTTGCCAGCAGGCGAGTGTCAATATTGCCGCCGCACAGCACCAGACCAACTTTTTCGCCGGCGAATTTGTCCTTGTTGCTCAACAAGGCTGCAAGGCCGGCTGCACCAGCGCCCTCAACTACGGTTTTTTCTATCTGCAAAAGCAGGCTTACGGCGCCTTCAAGCTCCGCTTCGCTGACCAGCAATATTTCGTCGACATATTTCTGAATGATCGTAGCGGTAAATTCGGAAGGGTTGCGCACCGCAATGCCTTCGGCCAGCGTATCGCCGCCGGCGGTCATGGTTTTCCCGTTCAACTTTGCATACATGCTGGGGTAGAGTGCGGCTTGTACGCCTGTTATTTTAATACCAGGGTTGATGGCAGCCGCTGCGGTTGCCATGCCGGAAAATAATCCGCCGCCACCGATCGGGATGATCAGGCGATCCAGATCGGGAATGGCCTCCAGCATTTCAATCGCCACGGTTCCCTGGCCGGCGGCGACATGCGGGTCATCAAAGGCGTGGATATAGGTCAGCCCGCGCTGTTCGGAGAGCAACATGGCATGGGCATAGGCTTCATCATAATTGCTACCGAAGATGACGATTTCGGGGCCATGGCCGCGGGTCTGTTCGACCTTCACCATCGGTGTCGTGCTGGGCATGACGATCGTGGCAGGGATGCCTAGATTTTTGGCATTATAGGCAAGGCCCTGTGCATGATTACCAGCTGAGGCGGCGATTACGCCGGCCTTGCGTTTGCTCGCGTCCATCAAGAGTAGCGCATTGAGTGCACCGCGCTCCTTATAGGCAGCGGTAAATTGAAGATTCTCGAATTTGAGATAGACTTCCGCGCCGCTCATTTCCGATAGGGTGATGCTCTTCAGAGTCGGTGTGTGGACGATCCGGTCCTTGATCCGGTCGTGTGCCGCTTTCACGTCCTCAAAATCGAAGGAGGAAAGGCTTATGGTCTGCATATCATTCATATCGCCTGTGCCTCTAACGCATCTAGTCATCGAGGGGAACAATGATTATGGCCATATCAAAGGGCAAATAAATCTATGGTGAAAGTTGCATTTATCGGAATCGGCGTGATGGGCGGACCTATGGCCGGCCATCTGGCCGCAGTGGGGCATGAGCTTACCGTTTATAATCGGACTACGGCCAAGGCTGAGGCATGGGTAGCCGAACATGGAGGCTTGATGGCCGAAAATCCAGCCGAGGCTGCTCGGGACAAGCAAGTCGTGATCACTTGCGTGGGGAATGACGATGACCTGGCCTCCGTCACCATGGGACGAGACGGGGCCTTTTCGACCATGGCATCGGGGTCTCTGTTCGTAGATCACACAACCGTGTCCGCGCGGATTGCCCGGCAGCTGTCGGTGGAAGCCGAAAGCCGAGGGATTGATGTCGTCGACGCCCCGGTTTCCGGTGGCCAGACAGGCGCGGAAAATGGCACATTGTCGATCATGTGCGGCGGCAGCGAGGAAGCTTTTGCGGCGGCCGAACTGATCATGGCCGCCTATGCCGGACGGATTGTCCATGTCGGCCGCACTGGAGCCGGACAAACTACGAAAATGTGCAACCAGATTGCAATTGCGGGCGTGCTTGAAGGCTTGTCGGAGGCGCTGCGCTTTGCCCAGGCCAGCCGTCTGGATCTAAATAAAGTATATGAAGCCATCTCCGGCGGCGCCGCGCAAAGCTGGCAAATGGACAATCGCTGGGCAACCATGGCTGAGGATGATTTTGATTTTGGTTTTGCGGTCGACTGGATGCGCAAGGATCTGGGGCTGGCGATCGAAGAAGCTCGGACCAATGGCGCTATCATCCCCGTGGCGGCACTGGTCGATCAATTTTATGCCGAAGTGCAGGCCGCAGGCGGTGGTCGCAATGACACGAGTTCATTGGTCTCCCGCCTTCCGAAAAGAAAATGAACAAAGGCAAAT
>JABMNS010000226.1 GCA_013204445.1 Sphingomonadales bacterium | reverse complement strand
TATTCCAGATCATCGGCCGCAATCAGGCTCTTGAATATATCTCTCAGATTGCCGGCAATGGTGATTTCCGAAATTGGCGGGCCTATCTCGCCATCAGTAATCAGGAAACCACCGGCTCCCCGGCTATAATCACCGGTTACCGGATTGACACCCATTCCGATCAGTTCGGTAATGTAGACACCATGTTTGATATTCTTGATCAGATCCGCCTGGCTGACCGAGCCATTGCCCATATGCAGGTTGGTCACGCTCACGCCCGGTGCTCCGCCGATACCGCGCGAGGCATGGCCGGTTGGCTGCAAGCCCAGCTGGCGAGCCGACGCACTTTCCATCAGCCATTGGGTCAGCCGCCCATTGTCGATCAATTTGGTTTTCCTGGTCGGCAGACCTTCTCCATCAAACCCCTTGGACCGGAGGCCACGCTTGCGATGAGGGCAGTCAATAATGGTCAGAGCGCTGTCAAATACCTGTGTATCTAGCGCATCCAGCAGGAAGCTGGTTTTGCGCGCGATAGCGCTACCCGCAATAGCGCCAAGAAAATGACCAAGCAGGCTATTGCCCACCCGGGGATCGAAAACGACGGGCATGGCGCCTGATTTAAAATTGACCGGGTTGAGTCTGGAAACAGCGCGATCGCCCGCTTCCCGACCGATTTTCTCCGGTGTTTGCATATCTTCCAGAAAGCGCACGCTGTCATAGGCATAGTCGCGTTCCATGCCGTCACCTTTTCCGGCAATGACGCTCGCGGACAAGCTATAGCCGCTGGTGGAATAGGCACCGGAAAACCCATGGCTGGTGGCCAGAGCAACAATGCTGCGGCCGGCGCTCGCCCCGCCGCCTTCGCTGTTGGTGACACCCTTGACCGCCCGCGCTGCATCTTCTGCTTTTAACGCCAGTTCGCGGAGCAACTCGGGTTCTGGGTCCTGTCCGTCATCGCCTTCGATCGGGTACGGTTCTGTTTTCAGCAACAGTTCTTCGGGAGCTAGACCGGCATATTTGTCTTCCGGCGCCTCTCTAGCCATGTCGAGAGCGCGGTCGACCAGAGCGGACAATATCTGTGGGTCCATATCGGATGAGGACACGGTCGCCGAGCGCTTGCCAACAAAGACCCGGAGGCCGATTTCCTCGCCCTCGGAACGCTCGACATCCTCGAGGTTGCCGAGGCGCATCTGCACCTGGGTTGCGGCGTCGCAAACATAGATGGCGTCAGCGGAATCGGCGCCGGCTTTTTTGGCCTGGAAAATGAGAGCGTCGGCGCGGTCCTGCGCTTCGGAAGTTTTTAGCATAAGCCGGACATAGGTGCGCCGTCCTGCAAGGTCAACGATCGGCTGTTAAATGGTAAAGAAACGACAGCCGGTTTTCAGAGCCCGATTTTTAGAGCATCGTTCCAAAAGTTTTAATTAAACCGGCAAAAACCAATGGCAGGCCCAGAGCCAATACCCACAGGGTCACCTGATCGGACCGGAATTTTGCGGCAAGACTTTGCTCCGACAAGCCGCTGCTACTGATGATGGTCCAGCGTTTTTCAAAATTGCGACAAAAAGGAATGATCACCGCAACTAGCAGGACCAGCCCGAAATAGGGGGCGATTGACATGCCCTTGGCTTCGATGAAGCCAAGCACGAAGAAAATCTGTGCAAAAGCATAGACCAGCAAGGCAGCAGCGCAATTGTTGCTCATTTTCTTGTCCCAACGGATGCCACTATGCTGCAGGTCGTGACGCGCGTGATGCTTGCTAACCGATTTTTGAGGCGCTGTTGCGACCATTTCCATTCCCCTCAGAATATCATTCCCAACCATTACCGGAAGTTTGCTCCCGTTCAATAGTAGAGCAACGCTATACCCTATTTATCGAAAAAGCCAAATAGGCTGTTTTAAGGCGTTTTATGTCGCTGATAAGCAGTTCTGCTTGCCAAAAATTACCACGTGCGACAGAATCGGTTTTTAATCACAATTTATATCCGGGGCCATTGCTATGACTATCACGCTTTCCGATCCGTTGACCCTCCCCTGCGGCGCCACCCTGCCCAACCGGCTCGCCAAGGCCGCAATGACCGAAGGCATGGCAACCCCGGACGGGTTGCCCACGGCAGAACTGGAACGGCTTTACGGGCTCTGGTCCGACGGCGGCGCGGGGATGCTGCTGAGCGGCAATATCCAGATTGATCGTGATCATCTCGAGCGCCCCGGCAATGTTGTCATCGATCGCCCGGCGGATGACGCCATGATGGCGGCGCTTACAAGCTGGGCGCAAGCCGCCACTCGCAACGGCAATCATTTCTGGGCACAGATCAGTCATGCAGGGAGGCAAACGCAAAGCAATGTCAATAAACACCCCAAGGCTCCATCGGCGGTCAAATTGGGACTGCCCGGCGGACAGTT
Organism: Sphingomonadales bacterium; assembly: GCA_013204445.1. Lineage (GTDB taxonomy): Bacteria > Pseudomonadota > Alphaproteobacteria > Sphingomonadales > Sphingomonadaceae > Parasphingorhabdus. The sequence continues at coordinate 3,920 of JABMNS010000226.1, read as the reverse complement.
TGGCGAACCGGTTGCTCTGACCATCGGCGAGATTGAAATATTGGTCGACGGCTTTGCGCTGGCCGCCAAAACCTGTCAGCAGGCTGGCTTTACCGGCGCGCAAATCCATGCCGCTCACGGCTATCTACTGAGCAGTTTCCTCAGTCCGCGATCCAATCAGCGTAACGACAAATATGGCGGCAGTCTGGAAAACCGGGCGCGATTTCTGCTCGCTGCGGTCGCCAAGAGCCGCGCTGCTGTCGGCCCCGATTTTCCAATTTCGGTCAAGCTAAACAGCGCCGATTTCCAGAAAGGCGGGTTTAATTTTGAGGATAGCTTGCAGGTGGTCCAATGGCTGGAGGAAGCCAGCGTCGATCTGGTGGAAATATCCGGTGGCACCTACGAACAGCCCGCGCTGATGGGCGCGGACGGGATAGAGGAGAAAGAAGAGCAGAATGTCGCCCCCTCGACCAAAGCGCGCGAGGCCTATTTCGTTGATTTCGCGACGGCAATGCAGGAGGCAGTCATGGTTCCGCTGATGGTGACGGGTGGTTTCCGGACGCGCGCGGCGATGGAGTCTGCGCTCGCCAGCGGCGCCGCCGATCTGATCGGCCTGGGTCGTCCGATGTGCGTGATGACCGATGCGCCGAAACAGTTATTGGAAGGCCTGAAATCATTACCACGGCTTGAGGATAAGCTCCATCTGCTCCCCGACTCGCTGGGCTTTTTGATGCGTTTTCAGATGATCAAGGCGGTTGCCAGCTTCGCCGTCATCTTCTGGTTTTACGAACAGCTAAAAAATCTCGGCAAGAGCAGCAAAACCGATCCGAAACTCACCGTATTCAAGGCATTCCGCGCGGTCGAAGCGCGCAACAAGCGGATATTAGCGGCACGCAGTCAGGCGTGAGCCACTTGCGTTGAATCACCCTCAAATATTGAAGCTCACCGAAACCAGACTTGCCTCTTTATTGGCCGCGCAGACAATGGTATAATCGCCCGTTGACTGGGCTTTTTATGATGTCAGCCCCCTTCCGTTTACCATAGGATACCGAGCGGTAGACCAACCTTAAGTCCTAGCCTAATTCCTCTTTCCGCAGTGCCTTACGATCCAGCTTTCCGATCATGGTTTTGGGCAGGCTGTCGTGGATCACGACATCCACCACCCGTTCATGCTTGCCGAGTTGCGGGTTTAACCAGTCTTTCAGTTCCTCGCCGGTAATGGTCATTCCTGGCTCTAACGCGACATAGGCCTTGGGGCTCTCGCCGCGATAGGCGTCGGAGACACCGATCACCAGCGCTTCCTTGACCGCTTCATGCTTGTACAGCACCTCCTCGACCTGGCTGGGAAATACTTTGAAACCACCGACCGCGATCATGTCCTTCAGGCGATCAACAATCTTGATATAGCCATCCTCGTCGATCGTCGCGACATCGCCAGTGCGCAGGAAACCGTCGACAAACACCTTTTCATCTTCCTTCGGCAGGTTCCAGTAGCCCTGCATCACCTGTGGCCCGGAAAATATCAATTCGCCCGGTTCGCCCTTGGGAGCCGGCTTTTTGGGATCGGCCTTGTCGACCAGCTTGACCAGCGTTCCAGGTGCCGGTTGACCGATTGTCCCGGGCTTGTTGAGCCCTTCGTAGGGATTGGCGCTGACCACGCCGCAGCTTTCGGTCAGGCCATAGCCTTCGACCAGCTTGGCACCGGTCTTACCCTCAAATTTCTTCTTCAGTTCCATCGGCAAGGGCGCGCCGCCTGAGACACAGACTTTGAGCGAGGAAAAGTCGGTTTTGTCGATATCAGGATGGTCGAGCAAAGCCTGATACATGGTCGGCACCCCTGGCATGGCGGTAATCTTGGTCCGGGTGATCGCCTTCAGTGTCTGCTTGGCGTCAAAGCGTGGCAGCATGACAATTTCACCGCCGCGTTCGACCGTGCGGTTGAGCACGGCACTGTTGGCGAAGACATGAAAGAACGGCAGCACGCCCATCAACCGGTCGACCTCATCGATAAACGGGTCGATGCTGTTGATCTGCCGTGCATTGGCGGTCAGATTCTGGTGGCTGCACATCGCACCCTTGGGCGTGCCGGTGGTGCCGCCGGTATATTGCAGCAGTGCAATATCCTTGTCCGGCCGGATATTGGGAGCCTTATAATTGCCGTCATTGTTGATCAGCTTCGAAAAGGGAGTGATCCGGTCATCCTCGGGTTGTAAGCTATTCTCCTTGCGGCGGAACAGCGAATAGAACAGCGCCTTGCCCGCCGGCAGCGCACCGGAGATACTGCCCACCACCAGTCGTTCGAGACTCGATTGTTCGAGCACCTGATAAGCCGTCGGGAACAGCGCGGTGGCGGAAAGCGTAAACAGGATTCTGGTGCCGCTATCTTCCACCTGATGGTTGAGTTCATTGATCGTATAGAGCGGCGAGAAGTTCACGACCGTCGCACCAATCGCCATCGCGCCATAATAAGCACTCACATAATGCGGCACATTGGGCAGGAACAGGCCTATCCGGTCGCCTTTCCCAATTCCCAGATCCTGAAGCCCCTTGGCGACACGGACCACCCCGGCGGCAACTTCGCCATAGCTATATTTGCGGCCCATAAAATCGAGCAGATTCGCATCGCCGCGCCGACCGGCCGAGCGAAAGAACATTCCGGGCATCGACAGCGGCGGGTAGAACTGGTCCCACTGGGTGGGATGGTTGTAGTGCGATTTCCAGATCGGTGGCTGGTCGGGATATGTTTCAGTCATTGACATTTATGTAAGTGAAGCTGGGTGAACTGACAATGAAAATTCCGCTATAATTGGTTCCCTTTCCTTTTGCCGAGCGTGTAGGCCCAAACCCCATGGCCGAATCTAAATCCACCCCTGCAGCGAAGTCCTCGCTGGTCTTCGTTTTTCTCGTCGTACTGATCGACATGCTCGGCTTTGGCATCATCGTGCCGGTCCTGCCGAAACTGATCACCAGCATCACCGGAAGCTCGCTTTCCAGCGCCGCAGTCTATGCCGGCTGGCTGGCGTTCGCCTATGCCGCGATGCAATTTGTCTTCGGTCCGATTGTCGGAAATCTATCCGACCATTATGGTCGGCGTCCGGTTCTGCTGGGCGCGCTGGGCGCGCTGGGCGGCTATGCCATCGCCTATATTTTGATGGGATTTGCGCCATCACTTTTTTGGCTATTTGTCGCACGGATCATTGCCGGGGTCATGGGGGCGAGTTTCAGCACCGCCTATGCCTATATCGCCGACATCACCCCGCCGGAAAAACGCGCGCAGAATTTCGGACTGATCGGCGCCGCCTTTGGCCTAGGGTTCATCTTCGGACCCGCGATTGGCGGAATATTGGGTGAATACGGCACCCGCCTGCCCTTTTTCGCCGCGGGATTTCTTGCAGCGCTCAATCTCCTGTTCGGGTTTTTCATGCTTAAGGAGAGCCTGCCGCGAGAAAAACGGCGCAAATTCGACATCGCGCGCGCCAATGCTCTCGTCGCTCTCCGGGGCCTGCATGGCCAGAATAAGGTCGTTATCTGGTATGCCGCCGCGCTCACCGTGTGGATGACCGCGCATGTGGTTTATCCGATCATTTTTGCCTTTTACGCGATGGAAGCTTTTGGCTGGAGCGGTTTGACCGTCGGACTGGCGCTGGCTTGCGTCGGCATCGGCGCGGCGATCGTCCAGGGACTGCTGATCCGGGTACTGATCCCGCGCATTGGCGAACGCAATGCCGTCATCATAGGCGCGATCAGTATGGCGGCCAGCACCATCGTCTATGTCGTTGCGGGACCGGACCAAGGCTGGCTGATTTTCATCGCTATTCCGATGGGTGCGCTGCAGGGTCTGTTCCAGCCCTCGATCAACGGCTTGATGAGTCAGGCCGTATCGGATGAAACGCAAGGCGAACTGCAGGGCGCTGTGGCCAGCCTGCAGAGCATCGCCTCGG
>JABMNS010000225.1 GCA_013204445.1 Sphingomonadales bacterium | reverse complement strand
TACCGCAAGATCGCCGCCTAATATCAACCAACCAGATGGAACCAAATACTCGCTTATTTTAAACCGCCATATGTCTCAAATTATCTGACGACGGACAGTGATAGCTCTTGCCTACCAGCCTTGGGCATCCCTATTCGGAATCAACAGAATCATCATTATCGGGAACGGAACATGGCTGAAACGCATCGCACAAAAATGCTCATTCTGGGCTCTGGACCTGCTGGATTGTCGGCCGCTATCTATGGCGCCCGCGCCGGGCTGGAGCCGATAGTCGTTCAGGGTCTGCAACCGGGTGGCCAGTTGACCATCACCACCGATGTCGAGAATTACCCCGGATTTCGTGACGTCATCCAAGGGCCATGGCTGATGGAAGAGATGCAGGCGCAGGCCGAAAAAGTCGGTACGCGCACCATTTTTGATATGATCGTCGATGTCGACGTTTCTAAGCGTCCGTTTCGGATGACTGGGGACGGCGGTGACATTTATGAAGGCGATACGTTGGTGATCGCAACCGGTGCGCAGGCCAAATGGCTTGGCCTTCCGGGCGAAGAGGAATTGGCCGGGAAGGGCGTTTCGGCTTGCGCGACCTGCGATGGGTTTTTCTATCGCGGCAAGAAAGTTGCGGTGATTGGGGGCGGGAATACTGCTGTCGAAGAGGCGCTCTACATGACCAACCACAGTGATGATGTGACCTTGGTCCACCGCCGGGACAGCCTGCGCGCGGAGAAGATTTTGCAGGATCGCCTATTTGCCAATCCCAAAATCTCGGTGATGTGGAACAAGAATGTCGAACGTTTTGTTGGCGGCGGCGATCCTGTGGGGCTGGTCGGGCTGGCTCTTGTCGACACGCAAAGTGGCGACAAGAGCCATTTGACGGTTGATGGTGCCTTTGTTGCTATCGGACATGCTCCGGCGACAGAGATTTTTAAGGATCATCTCGATCTGGTCGACGGCGGCTATATTCAGGTCGAGCCGGGAACACCGAAAACCAAGATTCCGGGGCTATTTGCCTGCGGTGATGTCATGGATCATATCTATCGTCAGGCCGTCACTGCGGCGGGCACTGGCTGCATGGCAGCGCTCGATGCCGAGCGTTTTCTGGCGGAGCAGGAATTTGAATTGATGGCTGCCGAATAGTCAGGCCTTCCGCAGCGCATCCAATATTTTATCGGTGAGCCAGTTTTTGGCCACCGCATCGGCAAAGCTATGCGACGCGCTGTCGAGAGAGTCGACGGTGATATTGGAATTGTGCCGCAGCGGTTCAAAATTCGCGCTGTTCCAGGCCGCGAGAAATGTTCGGGCGGTGCTATCGCGCTTTGCCAGCAAAATATCGGCGTTTTCTGTCAGCCCGGACAGGGCATCGCGCAACCGCAAGGACGGTGCACTATTCTCTTCTGATCGCGAGGCCTGTTTCAGACCTTTGAGCAGTTTTTTGAAATCTATTCTTCCCTATAGCAGATCAAGGATTGGACAATATATAGCCATCAATCCCGGCATCGGGTCCAAACAAAGCCAGGGGAGTCGCTGCATCGCAATTTCCGAATGCATTGAAATTTTGTACCCGGTGTTCCTGTTTAAAAAATTTGACGGCTGCCGCCATCTCTTCCGCACTGCTCAGAAAACCGCTGTTCTGGACCGTGCTTTCGCCAATACCGCGCCGGTCATAGCGAAGCACCGGATAACCTTGCTCCGATATACGCAAGGCCAAATGCGCCATTCCGCTATGGGCCCCGGAACGAATTTCATTGCCGCCGCTGACTATCATCAGAGCGGTCGCGACCTCGCCGGAATCCAGCGTTGCTGCGAGCATGTCGCTTGCACATGGGATCGCGTGAAAGCTCCGCGTCATTTTCCGATCCATGTGGCAATATCCTGCGCGATGGCGGAGGATATTGCCGGGTCGTCATCCGGCTCGGCGCGCAGCCAAAGGGCAGAGCCGGGGATGTTAATATGGCAGGGCTTATTGTCTGATTCGAGGCGCACGATCCGCTGACTATTCAAATTCGGTATCTGTGCCGCCTCCAACTGCGCGAACAGATCGGAACCGATGAGATTCCCGGCTAGCTCGAGCGGTCCGACCTCGGTCTGCGCAAGCAATTCGGGAGGCTCGTGTTCAGCCCAGCCTCCCGGTCAGCGGCAACCTTGACCCGCATCATCGTCCGCAATATTGTCGCGCCTTTTACCGGACTAAAAGTCCAGTGAGAAGCATTTGGCATCGCAGCAACCGTCAATGCTCCTCCACGAAACGAGGCGATATGGGAGATTTTGTGTTGCTGTGCGCAGGCCTTGAGCGCATTTTGCCAGTCGGACAATGTAACCTGCCCGAGATCGATCTTGCTCTCATTGGTGCCCGGCAGGTCAGGCAGAAAACTGCCGATTTCTATGGTTTCAAGGGAACGGATTACGTCCGCTAGCATTTTCGGCATGCGGTTCATCTCGTCGAACAGCGGCGGGACAAGCATCACACGCTAAGACGACTGGGCCGCCGCGCATAAACAAAGCTCTTTGCGATCCGCAAATTCGTAGGAAACGAATGCGGGTGCCGGGCTCACTCCGTGACTTTCAACTCGGCAAAAGCGACCAGATTACCAAAAGTTTCAAACAGTTCGCCGTCGACTTCATCATCCTCTATCATGATATCGAGACGATCTTCGAGTTCGGTGAGCAACCCTGCCACAGCCATGCTGTCCAATTCGGGGAGGGCACCGAAAAGCTCGGTTTCTGCCGTGAATGCCGCAACCTGCTCGTCGCTCAGGCCCAAAATGTCCCGCATCACTGCACGCACGGCGGCATCCGGCGTTAACTCGACCTCATTCTGCATCAAAAACCCCCGAATCCCGGATAACGGCGCCTCCCTAAAGGGAAGCGTGCTTTCCGGCAAGGCCCGAGGCATAGTGCCGCAAAATAGGCAGCCAAGGCACAGGGTTGTTGGGCCAGAAGAACTCCAGCCGATAACGATCCCGGACATCTTCCATCCACTCGTGCTTATAGCCGTCGTTGCCGGTGCCAAAGTCAATCAAATCGACATGGTCGATATCGATCACATGCTGGAACATCGCAACCGAGAGCAGGGTTCCGGGGGAATATTTTGTCGCATCTTCGATATGCGCCAGCTTGTGAATTAGGGCTTCGCCATTTTCGACGGTCCAGAATTGTGCCGCGACCGGCTCTCCATCAATATAGGCCAAGCCAAGGCGCATGCAGCCGGCGGCCGCCTCGTGGTGGGCCAGTTTTTTTAGAAAATCGGGATTTCCCTCTTCGGGTTTCCAACTGCGTTCGTAAACCGACACATAATCATTCCAATCCTCGTCGGAAAATTGCGTTTCAATTCTGACCGACACCATATTTTTCTTGGCCTTGCGTCGCACCGTGTTGCGCAACTGACCGGGGCGATCATCCCAATATTGATCAAAAGTGCGGCCATTGACGTTGAGGATATGATTGTCATCGGCCTTGGACCGGAAAACAATCCAGCCGGCTTGCGCAAACGCACGTTCGGTAAGGCGCGCTGCCGAATCCTCATCAGGTACGGGCTTGATTTCAATATGGTAAGAACTTGATTTCAGTTTCTTTGCGAGTTTGGCGAGCAGCACCAATTTGGTGACTTCGCTATATTCGCCCAAAAAAATCGGACGAAAGGTGAAATTATACCAGTTGGCCAGGGCCGCATGACGGCCGAGGCCAGTTTTCATCAGAAACATCCAGGCTTCGGCGTCGCCTTCCTTGCTATTAACGATCAAAGGGGACTTATCCGGCAGGCATAGTTGATGCAACCATTTGAGTCATTCGATCCGGTCGAACAGGGACTTCTGCACCGAGCGGCCGAGTTTTTCTCCGGCTATGGCTTGCACCGACTGAAAATTGCTATGATATTCGCTGGTCATGGCTAAGGTCGTATCTGTCACAAATCTGCTCTTTTTCCCATAGGTCAAAAATTGAACATCGATCCCGAAACCGCTGCATTTCCGTTAGACCATCTGGCGATAGGCAAGGATCCACATGCAAGCGCTCTCGTGACGCGTTCGGGATCTCTTAGCTATAAAATGTTAAATCATCGTGTCGGCCTGTTGGCGGCATGGCTGCAGGAGCAGGGCATGGCCAAAGGGGATCGGGTGGCAACATGGCTGCCTAAGACCGAACTCGCTTGCATCATGCCGCTGGCGGCGGCCCGGTCCGGTTTGGTGCACGTGCCGGTCAATCCTTTGCTCAAGCAGGCGCAGGTTGCACATATCGTGGCTGACAGCGGTGCCAAGCTGCTGATCAGCAATGCAGGGCGCCTAAAAACTTTGGAAGACGGCAGTTTCAATAAAGATTGCAGCCTGTTCGAGGACAATATCGTTGAGACTTCTCTGGAATCGATCGCAGCGCCATTGGAACCCGGCGCGGCAACCACCGATACCAGTGATCTGGTTGCGATATTATACACCAGCGGTTCTACAGGGCGTCCAAAAGGGGTGATGCTCAGCCACGCCAATCTAACGCTTGGTGCGCTCAGTGTGGTAGAATATCTCAAGCTAACTGCCGATGACCGCACGCTATGCGTGTTGCCGCTCAGCTTTGACTATGGTCAAAATCAGCTGTTTTCGACCTGGGGAGCCGGTGGATGCGCGGTGCCGCTGGATTATCTGACGCCGCGTGACGTCATGAAGGCATGCGCCCGGGAACAGATTACCACTTTGGCGGCCGTGCCGCCGCTTTGGGTGCAACTGGTGGAGCATGAATGGCCGGAGGAAGCGGTCGCATCGATGCGGCGGCTAACCAATAGCGGCGGTGCGCTGACCCCGACATTAGTCAAGCAATTGCGGGCCATATTCGGGTCTGGAACTGATATTTATGCGATGTACGGCCTGACTGAGGCTTTTCGGTCTACCTATCTTGATCCCGCTCTTATCGACGGTAATCCAAGCAGCATGGGCACCGCGATCCCCTATGCTGAAATTCTGGTGGTCGATGAAGCGGGGGCCATCGCCGGGCCTGATCAAGCCGGTGAACTGATCCATTGCGGGCCTTTGGTGGCGCAGGGCTATTGGAATGATCCGGAACGGACGGCACAAAGGTTCAAAAACGCACCGGAAGCATCAAATTATCGCGGCACCGCGGTTTTCTCCGGCGATACGGTCAAGCGCGGCGATGACGGATTGCTCTATTTCGTCGGCCGCGATGACGCGATGATCAAAAGCTCCGGCAACCGGATCAGCCCAACCGAGATTGAAGAAATCGCGGTTGAATCCGGGATCGTAGCGGAAGCGGTTGCCCTAGGCGTGCCGGATGAACGTCTCGGCCATGCGATCCGGCTGTTTGTCAGTCCGGTTGATCGTGGAGCGGAAGCGGCCACTATCCCCGACCAACTGGGAAAATATTTAAAGCAAATTTTACCAAATTTTATGCACCCCAGAGATATCATCCTTCTCTCGGAATTTCCCAAAAATCCCAATGGAAAATTGGATCGCAACGCATTGGCCAGCATGGATATCGAATGATCAAGACCAAACCCACAGGGCCAATCCCCTCCGGATATTATGCCATCGACGGTGAACTCGCAATTGGGGGATATAAAGCAGGTGCGCTGGTTGCGGAATATGGCTCGCCGCTTTTTGTCTATTCCACAGCCTTGCTCGACGCCCGCATGGCGCAACTGCGCGCAACCATGCCCGATCATCTTGATCTGCATTATGCGATGAAAGCCAATCCCTTTCAGCCGCTGCTCCGCCATATGGTGGGCTTGGCCGATGGTATTGATATTGCTTCAGGTGGCGAATTGCGGATGGCGCTGGAAGCAGGAGCGGCTCCTCGAAAGATCAGCTTCGCAGGACCTGGCAAACGGGACGAGGAGCTTGAACAAGCCATTCAGGCCGGTGTCACGATCAATATCGAATCGCCCGGCGAATGCCAGCGGGCGCTGAAAATCGGAGCCGCAGGTGGTATAAAAGCGCGACTGGCGGTTCGCGTAAATCCAGATTTCGATCTCAAAGGCTCGGGCATGAAAATGGGCGGCGGAGCCAAGCCATTCGGGATGGATATTGAACTGGTCGCACCAACGGTGAAACGAATATTGAACGCCGGGGCGGATTGGCGCGGTTTTCATATTTTTGCTGGTTCGCAAGCGCTTAGCGCGGATGCAATTATCGAGACGCAGGCACAGACGTTGGAACTCGCAGCGCGTCTCGCCACGACCATCGGCCAATCGCCGGAGCATATCAATCTCGGCGGTGGTTTTGGTATTCCCTATTTCCCGGGCGATGAACAGCTTGATATCACCAAGGTCGGCAAGGCCTTGGCAGGTCAGTTCAAACAATTGCCAGAGATTCTTTCGTCCACGCAGTTTGCGATTGAACTGGGCCGCTATCTTGTTGGCGAAGCGGGCGTCTATCTGACCCGGATTGTCGATCGCAAGGAAAGTCGGGGCCAGGTTTTTCTAGTTACCGATGGCGGCCTTCATCACCAACTCGCCGCCAGTGGCAATTTTGGGACGGTGGTGAGGCGCAACTATCCCGCAGCCATCGCCAACAGATTTGAGGAGGAGCCAGCGGAAACGGCCTCGATAGTCGGCTGCCTCTGCACCCCGCTTGACCGTTTGAGCGATAACGCCGCCATGCCAAAGGCTAGCGTCGGTGACATTGTCGCGATCTTCTGCGCTGGTGCCTACGGAGCTACGGCTAGCCCAGCGAATTTCCTCGGTCAGGGACCAGCCGTGGAGATATTAGTCGAATAGCTTCAAAGCCCTTGGCTGCAGTCAAGGGCCGGACCTGCCAACCGCAAATTCAGCTTGTCCGTCGTCAGAACATTTGGCACCGATGGCTGCGTAAATTCGCGGAGCATCGGCCTCGCCTTGTTGGTTGATATTAGCCGGCAAGCTTACCGGCAGTGGCTCTGTGGCGAAGCTGGAGATGCTGAAGACCAATATTTTCGGCGGGCCGCAACAGGCGGTGGCGATGTTGGTTTCGTCGGAGACCAAGCGCGAGGCATCTCCCCGGATTGCGATCAATGCATTTCTCGCTGATTTGGGACCGGTCGACAAATTGGCTGACGCGATGGCGGGGCTGCGTTAGGGCACACATATGTGCGGAATTGCAGGTATCTTTCATTTGGAGACGGCCAAGCCGGTTGATCCCGATCGCCTGCGCAAGATGACGGACAGTATCGCTCACAGGGGCCCGGACGGATCCGGCTTCTGGACCGCGCCGGGTGTCGGCCTCGGCCATCGGCGGCTTTCGGTCATCGATCTCGAAGGTGGTGCACAGCCTATGCTGACGCCTGACGAAACGCAGGTCCTGAGCTTTAACGGCGAAATCTATAATTTCCGCGAAGTGCGTGCGGAACTGGAGCAGCTTGGTCACCAGTTTCTGACCAGCAGCGACAGCGAATCCATTCTTTATGCCTGGCGGCAATGGGGGGTTGATTGCCTGAAACATCTGAATGGGATGTTTGCTTTTGCTCTCTATGATCAGCGCAAGCGGCAATTGTTTTTGGCTCGCGACCGGTTGGGGGTGAAGCCATTGTTCTACGCACCGGTTTCCGACGGCAGCATATTGTTCGGTTCGGAACTGAAAGCCCTGCTGGCCAATCCCATGTTGCGCCGGGACCCCAATCTCAGGGCGGTGGATGATTATCTCGCTTTTGGCTATGTGCCGGATCAGACATCGCTGCTCAAGGGCGTGAAGAAACTTCCCGCCGGTCATTATCTGCTGCTCGAGCAGGGTAAGCCGGAACCCGCGCCCGTCCAATATTGGGATGTAGATTTCAGCCAGCGGCACAAGGCGTCGGCGCGCGCGCTGGAAGAAGAGCTGGTTGCACTGCTGAAACAGGCTGTGGGTTCGCGGATGGTCGCCGATGTGCCGCTTGGCGCATTTCTCTCTGGCGGTGTCGACAGCAGCGCAGTGGTGGCCTTGATGGCGGAGAAAAGCCGTCGGTCGGTCAAGACCTGTTCGATCGGTTTTGATCAGCAGCCGCTGGACGAGACCGGCTATGCCCGCCAGGTGGCAGAGCGGTTCCATACCGATCATAGGGAACGGATCGTGGCTGCGGATGATTTTGGCC
>JABMNS010000224.1 GCA_013204445.1 Sphingomonadales bacterium | reverse complement strand
TACCAGTCGTGCTTGAAGAAAATGTGGCCGCTCATCTCGCCCGCCAGCGGACTGTCGACTTCCTTCATCTTCGCCTTGATCAGGCTGTGCCCGGTCTTCCACATCAGCGGCTTGCCGCCGAGCTCCGCGATCCGGTCGTACAGCGCCTGTGACGCCTTGACGTCGGCAATGACCGTCGCGCCGGGCTCGCTTTTCAGCACGTCCTCGGTGTAGATTTGCAGCAATTGGTCGCCCCAGATCACCCGGCCTTTGCCGTCAATAGCACCGATGCGGTCGCCGTCGCCATCAAAGGCCACGCCGAAATCGAGACCTTTCTCCGCGACCAGCGCTTTCAGATCCGCGAGATTCTTTTCCTCGGTGGGATCGGGATGATGATTGGGGAAGGATCCATCGACATCGGTGTAAAGAAGATGATGCTCTCCCGCACCGCGGTCGGCTAGCAGAGCGGTCAATTTCTCTATTACCGGTCCGGCTGCGCCGTTGCCGCAATCCCAGCCGATCTTGAAGGAGCCGCCGGTGAAGTTTTTCAGCAGACGGGCGACATATTCGTCGATGATGTCGATCCGTTCCAGCGAGCCGGCTCCCTGCTCCCAGTCTCCGTTCGCCGCCATATCGCCAAGTTTCAATATATCCGCGCCAAAAAACGGGCGGCCATGAAACACCATCTTGAAGCCATTATAATTAGCCGGATTGTGGCTGCCGGTGATCATGATGCCGCCCTGCACCTGCTCCAGTATAGTTTCGGCATAATAAAGCATCGGAGTCGGCCCCATACCGACAGAAATGGCATTTATTCCGGCATCGTTGAGGCCTTGGACAAGCGCATCTTCCAATAACGGGGAACTGGTGCGCCCGTCAAATCCGGTGGCGACCGCAGTGCCGCCATCGCGCGCGATCAGCGTCCCGAATCCGCGGCCAATAGCATAGGCATCTTCCGCGCCCAGCGTCTCGCCGATAATTCCGCGAATGTCATACTCACGCAAAGAAGTGCGGTGAAATTCATGGGTAGTGGCAACGTTCATGATAGGAGCCTTGAAAGATTGGATTTGTCGGTGGCGATAGGTTGAAAATGTTGGAAAATCTAGCGCAAACGCTGCTATGCGACGGGAGCGCTATGGCCGCCTGGATGCTTTCAAGTCTTCCAATAATATGTCGCGCGCTCGGTTGATCATTTTCGCCAGCTGCTCATCTCCGCCAGTATCGGGGTGATGTTCTGCCAGCCTTTGCTTCCAGGCGGCATTTATCTCGATAAAGCCGGCTTCATCGCTTACGCCCAATAAGGATCGCGCCCGGTCCAATTCGAAATTGCGGGGTTTGCGCTTCGCTTCGACGCTATCGCGCGCCGGTATCAAGATCCGCCAGCCACTTAGAAAGGCTGCACCCGCCAGCATTGCCCCGCCCGTGATCCAGCCGCCGCTGCGCAGGAAATTCGCGCCCAATAGCGCTATCACCAGCGCCAGCCATTGGTTGGGAGTCATCCTCTTCGCCTTGCCCGACAATATCAGCCAAGCCAGAATCGCACCGCCGAATATGAGTAATGGCATCATTGGTCAGGCCACCAGCTTGGGCTTTAAAGGGGCAGGCTCATTGTCGTCGGTTGTCTGTTGGCCGGTTTGCGGCAGCGCGAGATGCTTGATCAGTTCACGCAATTCCTGACGCGCCGCCAAATGGCTGATTGCGAGCCGCCCAAGATATTTCTTGTCGAGCATCGTCAGGCCTGAAGGAAAAAGTTCGCGGTAAATCACCCGCTCGCTGAGTCCAGGAATGATCCGAAATCCGACGCGTTGCGACAATTCAGCCAGCGCGGCGACCATCCGTTTCATATTATGCGCCTCAACATATTGGGTTCGGTTTCGCAGCAATACCCAATCGATCGTTGCGCCATCCGCCTTGGCCCTCGCTTTGCGCGCATCCCAGATCAGTTCCGCGTAAAAACTGAGTTTGCGAACCTTGTAGGTCTCCGGATCCACCTGCCCGATCAGATCGAAGTCGACAAAGCTGTCATTGATTGGTGTTACCAGCGTATTCGCCCGGGTGGCTACAAAGCGGGCGAAGTTGTCGTCGCGGCCCGGTGTGTCAAAAAGCAGAAAATCAGCCGTCTGTGACATCCGTTCAATCATTTGCTCGAGCCGGGCAAGACTGTCATGTTCGAACACTTCATAACGGGGCTGCGGGACATCAATGTTGAGCCGTTTCATCGTCGCGTCGCGGTTTTCTAGATAGCGATAGGATGTGCGCTGGCGCGGATCGAGATCAATGATCCCAACCTTGTGACCCTGATAAGCAAGGGCAACCGCAACATGAACCGCAGTGGTGGACTTGCCAGTTCCGCCTTTTTCATTGGCGAAGACGATATGATGCGCATTGCTGGTCACGTTTTGATCGATATCCCTGTTCTTGGCCCTTGCGAAGGCGGATCCACCGTCCCATAGCTTACACGAGCTTTACAGAAAAATCTAAACGCAAAGAGTGATGCATGCAAATTGTTCGACAGCTTGACCCGCTGCGGGACGCTTTGGCGGGGTTTCGCAAAGCCGGCGCCAAAATCGGACTGGTTCCCACGATGGGCGCGTTGCACGCGGGGCATATGCGGCTGGTGGAAGTGGCGATGGAGCAATGTGACGCGGTTGTGGCGTCGATTTTTGTCAATCCAACCCAGTTCGGTGAGGGAGAGGATCTTGATGCCTACCCGCGTCAGGAAGCCGCCGATGCCACTTTGCTAGAGGCGGCGGGCGCGGAATTGCTGTGGGCGCCAACGGCGGATCAGGTCTATCCATCCGGCTATGCCACCAGTGTTAGCGTGAGTGGAATCGGCGACGGCCTTTGCGGCGCGGCGCGTCCGGGGCATTTTGATGGTGTCGCCACGGTGGTTGCGAAATTGTTCAACCAGATCCGTCCAGATGCTGCATTTTTTGGAGAAAAAGACTATCAGCAGCTTGCGGTCATCCGGCGGATGGCGCGCGACCTTGATTTCACCCATCAAATTATTGGTGTCCCGACGGTACGTGATCCCGATGGCCTCGCCTTATCGTCGCGCAACGCCTATTTGACTGTAGAGCAAAGGGCTGATGCCGCGGCGCTCCCCGAAACAATGCGGGAAGCGGCTATAGCGATTGCGGCTGGCGGCAGGGTTGCAGCTATATTGGAGGAGGCTAAGGGACGAATGCTTGCTTCCGGCTTTCACAAAATTGATTATCTCGAGCTGCGCGATGCCAATACGATGGCGGTACTAGATGTTTTTATACAGCCAGCTCGTCTTTTTGCCGCCGCCCATATCGGCCGTACCCGGTTGATCGACAATATCCCTGTTTCCTAAGGCTGCCGCACCATTTTGTTAACTATAAGAAACTGTAAAAATGTTCAATTCCTAAGGCTTTTGCCGCGATCAAATGTACTTTCTGCATTTTGCGTTAACCATTCCTTTAGAACATTGCGTTGAAAGTCGGCTTGTCGCCAAAAACTGCGGCAACAGGAGCAGGGACTGACAATATGGGCAACAGCATGAAAAGCGCCGCCTTTCTAATCGAAAGCCGCCTCGCCGAGGCATCGCAAGGCAGCAGC
>JABMNS010000223.1 GCA_013204445.1 Sphingomonadales bacterium | reverse complement strand
TCCCTGACTGGTGAACAGTTCGATATCGACAGGGTTAGCAGGGAGGGTCACGTCATC
Source organism: Sphingomonadales bacterium (assembly GCA_013204445.1). GTDB lineage: Bacteria > Pseudomonadota > Alphaproteobacteria > Sphingomonadales > Sphingomonadaceae > Parasphingorhabdus. The sequence goes on along the minus strand of JABMNS010000223.1, from coordinate 2,128 downwards.
GAAACTTTGCGCGGATGTCATCACCTGCCCGGGGCCGGCCTGAGCCGATGATGCGAATTGCATGCCAATGCAGCCGGTTAAAGCCGCTCGGACAAACAACAGACAAGAGATAATCTTGCTAATTCCGAACTCCACAAGGATGACAATAGCCATTCGCGGGAGTGAAACCAAAGGTTACAGATTGCAGCGCCGGTCTTTTTCCGCCATGGATCCCGGCCATGACCGAAGAAAAACCAGCCAAGATATATCGCGCAAAACCGACTCCGGTCGCAAAGGCTTCGGCAGAGCCCAAAACGCCAACAGGCGAGGCCCGCGAGGGCCAGCGGATCGCCAAATTGCTGGCCCGCGCCGGCGTGGCATCGCGCCGCGAAATCGAACGGATGATCGAGGCGGGACGGATTTCTCTTAACGGCGATCTTGTCGAGCATCCCTCGCTATTGCTCAAGAATCTGACTGGCATTACCGTGGACGGCAATCAGGTCGCAGAACCCTCGCCCGCCAAGCTATTCCGCTTTCACAAGCCCAATGGCTATCTGACGGCGGAACGCGACTTTTCCGGCAAGAAGACGATTTATGACGTCTTGCCCAAGGACATGGAGCGGGTCATGCCGATCGGCCGCCTCGACATGAATACCGAGGGCCTGTTGCTGATGACCACCGACGGTGAGTTCAAGCGCGAGATGGAATTGCCCAAAAATGGCATCGAACGTACCTATCGGGCACGGACGTTCGGCGACATCAGCCAGAATCAGCTGGAAGAACTCTATCGCGGGATCACCATCGATGGCATGCACTATAGCCCGATCACCGCCAATCTCGAGCGCCGGACCGGGCGCAACCAGTGGATCGAAATGACCCTGACCGAAGGCAAGAACCGCGAAGTCCGAAAGGTCTTGGAGCATTTCGGTCTCGAAGTGTCCCGTCTGATCCGGACCCGCTACGGTCCCTTCATGCTCGGCGATCTACAAAAAGGCGAAATCGAAGTCGTACGGCAGCATGACCTAGTACAATTCCGCAAATCTTTAAAATAGACCAAGCTCAGGACGAACGGAATACAATGCGCATAATCGCAGGCAAATGGCGGGGCCGGAAAATCTTCGCACCCAAGGGTGAGGTCACCCGCCCAACCGCCGACCGGACGCGCGAACGTCTTTTTTCGATGTTGACCAGCCGATTGGGTGATTTTGAGGACTTGCAGATACTCGACCTGTTTTCCGGTTCGGGTGCTTTGGGTCTCGAAGCGCTGTCGCGCGGCGCCGCGCATTGCACTTTTGTCGAGCAGGACAAGGACGCGATCCGGGCACTGGAGAAGAATATCGAAACATTGGCGGCAGAGGCCGATGTCCGGATAGGCTCGGTGCTGCATCTGGGCCAGGCCCGAAAGCCCTATGATCTGATCCTGATGGATCCGCCTTATGATTCGGGTGCTGGCGCGGTAGCGCTGGACAAACTAAGTCGTCACGGCTGGTTTGCGGCGTCGAGCTGGATCGCCATTGAAACGGCACGCCATGAAAATATTGAAGTGAAGGAATTTGATGTCGATTGTGTTCGGGATAGCGGCAAGGCGCGGATTCATCTCGTGCGCCCAGCCCCATTGTCAAAGTCGTATACCTAGCCGCCCATCATCGTCAGGATCGACGCCGTTTCAATACCATTCTGGTAAAAAGTTGAATAGATAGTCAAACATGCCATCGTCAATGTTGCGACAATCGCGCTGGTAAATAGTCTGTTGCTCATTTTATGCTCCATCTGCGTACCGAACCCGGCGCTTGTCCCGTAGATGGTGCACCGCAGCAATATTTACAACCTGCCCTTTGGGGCATATCAAAAAAGATATTGGCCTTGCCGCCCGCGCCGATGTTCACTAACTGTTCACCCGTGAGCGAAACTGTCAACATACCGAATGAGAACGCCCCTCCCTATGTTCGCGGTCTGAATGCGCCGCAGCGAGAGGCCGTGCTGACCATCGAAGGCCCAGTGCTGGTGCTTGCTGGCGCTGGCACTGGCAAGACCGCTGCCCTCACCCGGCGGCTAGCGCATATTGTATTCTCGCGCAAAGCATGGCCGAGCGAAATTCTCGCTGTGACCTTCACCAACAAGGCCGCCCGCGAGATGAAGGAGCGGATTG
>JABMNS010000222.1 GCA_013204445.1 Sphingomonadales bacterium | reverse complement strand
CTTGAAAGTCATCTTGAATTTGTTTTAACGTGGTAGTTCCAAGCAGGCAATCGCTTTGTTGGTTTAGAATCGATTAAGCTGTTAAAGACCTACAATAACGGTTAAAACCCGGCATCCTTAAATCCTGTTTTTGAGAAAATCATGCGCCCCTTGTTAATGTTCGCCTTCTCTCTGTTTTTCAGTCAAATAGCTTCATTTCCAGCCCTCTCACAGGTTATGGGTGAGAGCGATCCACTGCAATATGCCGACATCGCCGACCTCAGCTCGGATGCGCCTGTAATTATTTACCTGACAGTCAAAGAGGCAATAAAAGTTGACCCGGAACGCGCGCCAAATGCCCCTCCGGGAACTCAACGCTTTTATATTATCGCATCGACCAAAGCCCTGATTCGTGGCCAGGGCGGGGTTGGTGAAACGATTCGGTACGTCATCGACCTGCCCCTGGATGACCGAGGACGAGCTCCAAAAATCAAAAAACAGCCGTTCATTATCTTCGCTCGTCGTCCGGTTGGCGGCGGCGGCGACAATGTCCAACTGGTCGCAAAAGATGCACAGCTTGCCTGGACACCCAGTCGCGAACAGCGGGTCCGCTCGCTGGTCCGCGAGCTAGTGGCTCACGATGCACCACCCGCAATTTCCAGGATCGCTAGCGCTTTTCATGTGGCCGGCACCATCATTGGAGAGGGCGAAACCCAGATATTCATGGAAACGGATACCGGGGCACCCATTTCAATCACGGTGCTGAAACGAGATGGTCAGAGGAAATTCTGGGCCGTCTCGTTGGGTGAAATTGTCGACGAGGCAGCGCGTGCGCCAATCAGAGACAGCTTGCTCTGGTACCGGTTAGCCTGTTTTCTGCCCCGTCAGTTGCCCGCCAGTGCGCTGGCCAGCGAGACAAAAGCCAATGCCCAGCAGGCGCGCAGCGATTATCAGACAGTGCTCAACGATCTCGGCAACTGCCCGAGGTCACGTCAGCCCTGACGCCGCGGAACTAGTACTGGCATTCGGCAAAGGCGGCGTTAATAAGGCGCCAACAATCTCACCGAAATATAAAGAGGCTATTGACCATGACTGCTCCGCTTCGCATCGCGCTCGCTGGACTGGGCACTGTCGGGACCGGAGTTATCCGGCTCATCGAAGAAAATGGTGCCATGATCGCACAACGAGCGGGCAGGCCGATTGTCGTAGCCGCCATTTCTGCCCGCGACCGGAACCGTGACCGCGGTATCGATTTGACCTCTTATCCCTGGTTCGACCAGGCTGAAGAGCTTGCGTCGCTTGACGACATTGACTGCGTTGTGGAAATGATCGGCGGCACCGATGGAACCGCGCTGGATCTTGCCCGCAAGAGCCTGGCCGCTGGCAAATCTTTCGTGACCGCCAATAAAGCGATGATTGCGCATCATGGGATGGAACTGGCCAAGGCGGCCGAAACCGGAAATCTCTCGTTGCGTTATGAAGCAGCAGTGGCCGGCGGCATCCCGGTGATCAAGGGGCTGCGCGACGGTGCTTCGGCCAACCGGATCGAGCGCGTTTACGGAATTCTAAACGGCACATGTAACTATATTCTCACCGCCATGGAAAAACACGGGCGCGCCTTTGACGACGTGCTGAAGGAAGCACAGGAAATCGGCTATGCCGAGGCCGATCCCAGCTTTGACATTGATGGTGTGGATGCAGCCCACAAGCTTGCCATTCTGGCGGCGCTATCCTTTGGCAAGGCGCTCGACTTCGAAGGGGTGGAAGTTGATGGCATTCGCCATATCATGGCGGCAGATATCGGCCAAGCCAAGGCGCTGGGATATCGCATCCGCCTGCTCGGTATGGCCCGGATCGATGACGGAAAATTATTCCAGCGGGTCAATCCCTATCTGGTACCCGAAAGTCATCCGCTGGCCCATATCGAAGGATCAACCAATGCGGTGGTTGCCGAAGGAAATTTTTCCGGACGGCTGATGTTTCAGGGTGCTGGCGCCGGGGAAGGGCCAACGGCCTCTGCAGTCGTCGCCGACCTGATCGATATCGCCCGGGGCGATGCCGGTACGGTATTTGCCGCACCCGCCAGCAAAATGGAAAACTGCGAGCGCGCCGAGAGCGGCAACCGTATAGGCAAAAGCTACGTGCGCTTCATTGTCACTGACAAACCCGGTGTTCTGGCAGAGATTACCGCGGCCATGCGCGATGCCAATGTGTCGATCGAGAGTCTCATCCAAACCGCGAAAACCGATGAAGGATCCGTATTGATCTCGATGGTCACGCATGACAGTCGCGAGCGGAATGTCTCGAAAAGTCTTGCTGCCCTTTCCAGTTCCACCAGCTTGCAGGCCGCTCCGGTCGTGATGCATTTGCTCAGCGATCAAGACTGATTATTCGCCAGTTGCGGGTGCCAGCGGCCTGATCATAGCCTGTTTCACATAATCCTCGTCGGGCAAATCTACAGCCACGGCCTGCTATAAAGGGCCGGCAGCGCCCCCAACTCCACCGACACTGCCGCCAAAACTGACGCTCACCACCGACAGACCTTTGAAGCAGTCGTGTTCGTTCATGGCCACATAACAGCGGCTCTGCTTAACAATTTCAGGATTGGCCTTGGGTAGCGGTTCACGAATTCTTCCGACCGACTTTGCCGTCAATTCGGGATAGGGCAGTCTTTGCTGACGATCGATTTCCGGAATGCCGCAAACCAAAATCTCGTCAGTCGGCCGGAAGAGAAGGCAGCCGTCAGCATCAACAGATGCGAATTCCCTAAAGTTTTCGAGTAGTTGGTGGGTCCGATCACTCGACTGTACGAATTGACCCAATGCAGCCGACGGTATCAGCGACAGGATCAGAAAAACCTGTCTCGACATTGCAATATCGCTCCCCTATCGAGAGTGCAAAATCACACCTTACAGAAGGACTAATCGATAATATGCCCAAAGCAAGCGACATATTGGACCGCGTACTGGTTATGGAAATGGTACGCGTCACCGAAGCAGCGGCGATATCGGCAGCCAATCTGATCGGCCGCGGTGATGAAAAAGCAGCGGATGCCGCTGCCGTGGAAGCGATGCGCGCTGCGCTGAATGAATTGGACATATGTGGGACGGTAGTCATCGGCGAAGGCGAACGCGACGAAGCTCCGATGCTTTTTATCGGCGAGAAAGTCGGACGCGGCTGTGAGGGCGATTCCCCGGCCATTGATATTGCGCTGGATCCGCTCGAAGGCACAACCATCACCGCCAAGGCCGGCGCTAATGCGCTGGCCGTTCTCGCCATCGCGGAAAAGGGCAACCTGCTGAACGCGCCCGACGTCTATATGGACAAGCTGGCTGTCGGCCCGGGCTATTCGCCCAACATCATCGATCTCAACAAATCGGTTACCGAAAATGTCGAGGCCGTCGCCAAGGAAAAGGGCGTCGCACCCGCGGACATCATCGTCTGTGTTCTCGACCGGCCGCGCCATGACAAGATTATTGCGGAATTACGCGGTATTGGCTGCGGTATTATGTTGATCCCCGATGGCGATGTTGCCGGCGTAATCGCGACAACCGATGAAGATACGACCGTTGATATGTACATGGGCAGCGGCGGGGCTCCGGAAGGGGTGCTCGCGGCAGCCGCTCTGCGCTGCGTTGGCGGCCAGTTCAAAGGCCGTCTGTTGTTCCGCAATGATGATGAACGTCAGCGCGCCTATAAATGGGGCATCGAAGATCTCAACAAAATCTATGATTTGAAAGAATTGGCCAAAGGCGATGTGATCTTTGCTGCGACCGGCGTCACCCATGGTTCGCTGCTGAAAGGTGTGAAGAAATTGCGCAGCGGCAAGATGACCACGGAAAGCGTTGTCATGCGCGCTTCGTCCGGCACCGTTCGCTGGGTGAAGAGCGAACATCGCCAGAGCTGAATATGAGCATCACGAGCCTTCTGTCGCCAAGGTGCACCGCGTCGAAGGCCAGATGGACGATTCTTGCTCTACCATGGCTGATAAGCGGGTGCGTGACGCCAGTTGATTATGGCAAAATACCGCATTCCGCCTATGTCGGCCCTGAACGATGCAATCCCAAGGCAACGGCTCAGGCAGCGGCAGATGACAAGCCGTTTTTCTTGGTCACGAGCCGTCTGCCGGACTGCCTGACCGAAAATATCAACCTGCTCAATCACCGCGGTGATAAAGTGCGCCACGGCCGCTTTGCTGGGCCGCTTACGGGCGCACAGGAATCGGACGAAACGGCGTCCGCCATTCCGCTATCCTTTACCGATTCGCAACAATGGTGGGCCAATCTTGCCGGCAAGATGCGCGGTGCAGACGGACGGGTGCTGGTCTATGTCCATGGTTTTCGAGAAACTTTCTACACAAGTTCGCGAGACACGGCGCAGATTGCCCGGCTAGCGAACTTCACTGGACCCGTCATCCAATATAGCTGGCCTTCGCAGGGTGCCTTTCTCAAATATCCGGTCGATGAAACCAATATGTATTGGGACGAACGCAATTTTCGCAAATTCCTGATGCAATTGGCGCGGCTCGAATCGACCAAGGAAATCGTTCTCATTTCCCATTCGCTGGGTGCGCGGCTGGTTATACCATCGGTAGAACATGTGGACCGCAGCGTTGCCAACAGCGATTCGAGCGTCATTTCGAACATCATTCTGGTTTCTCCAGATGTCGATACGCAGGATTTTGAACGCGATATCGCGGAAGAGATATTGTCGAACCGCCGCGTCCGGAACGACCGGAGAATCACCGTCTATGCTTCGATGAATGACCGGGCATTGTCGCTATCCGACAATTTCCATGGCTATCCTCGTCTCGGTTATCCGAGGTGTTTCGATCCTTTTGAAGCGGCTGACCTCAAAGCCAGAAACCTGCCCGAACGATGCTATGCGGCGCATCCCGAATATGCGCAGGCGATGGATAAAACGGCTCTGACCATAATCGACACTACCGCGATTAGCCGAGGTAGAAGCGGCCACAGCAACTATCTGCTGAGTGCGCCGGCCTGCCGGGATTTAGCCGCAGTGGTCAATGGCGAACGGAAGCCGGAAGGACGCCAGGCAACGCATCTTGCCCATGTCTTTGTTCTGCCGCCGATTGCCAAAGGTGAGAAGCCCGATCATTTGGCGATTTGCCGCCGGACGGAATGATCGCCAATAATTGCGATCTGCTGACAAGCCTGCTCGGTCAGGTCCCGGGCAGCAAGACCCACGAAAAAGGACGGTCGTTTGATGATGCCTGCGGCAATGGCTGGGCGTCACCGAAGTCAATTTTACGATCCGGACATTTTTGCGATTCTACCGATGGGCTTCTGCTATCTCGGCACCGGCAAGAGCGGTGATCTGCCACCCTGGACGGAATGCGCGCCGGCCTGGCGCATACCAATGCTGCAGGCATTGCCGGACATTAAGCTCACCCTGGTTCTCGGCCGATTTGCTCTGGACTGGCATCTTGAAGAGAGAAAATCCCGCACACTCACCGATACGGAGAGAAGATGGGACATATTCTGGCCGGACCATCTGCCCCTGCCCCACCCCAGCCCGCGCAATATCGGCTGGTTCAAGACCAATCCCTGGTTCGAGACGGATGTGGTTCCGGTATTGCAGGAACGGTTTGGTGCGCTGGCCTAAAAGACACCCATGGCCAGCCCGGCCGATAGCGTAGCACCCGTCTCGGCGCATTGCTGGCGATCGGTATCGGAAATGATCTTGGACACCAATATCTCTTGCTTGGTTTGCGCATGGGTGCAGATGATCAGCGAATCGATGACTTTCTTGAGCCGCCAGCCGGTAGCAATTCGCTCCAGTTGCCGCTGCGCATTCTCGCCATCCGATCCCGCACAGATCATCGCAGCATAAGGCCGCCCTTCAATCTTGCCGAGCAACGGATAATAGCAACGGTCAAAAAACGCCTTCATCACCCCGGCCATCGCCGCCAGATTTTCCGGCGTCGCGAATATATAACCATCGGCGGACAACATGTCCTCCGGCTGGCAGTCTTCGGCGCGAATGGTGCGCAAATCCGTGCCATCCTCACCCCTCCCGGCCTGGGCAGCTGCTTCGACCATCTGGGCGGTGCCGCCGGTATAGCTATAATAGACGATCAGAAGCTTTTTCATCCTCTGCTCCATAACAAAGAACTGACCGATTGTCAGCGCCGCAGGTTTCACGCATAGCGCGGACCATGAATGCAGTATTGAATGTAGAAAATTCCCTATCCGGCCAGACCTGGCGCTGGCGCAGCACCAGCGCCGACGCGCGCGATCCCGCATTTCAGCCGGATGATCTGGTCACCCAGCTGTTGCTTGCCCGCGGTGCCAGCCGCGAAACGCTCGAGATCAACCGCGATCCAACGATCAGGGGCTTCATGCCCGATCCCTCGGTCTTCAAGGACATGGATGCAGCGGCCGATCGTCTGAGCCTGGCGATCAAGAATCAGGAAAAGGTCACGATATTCGGCGACTATGATGTCGATGGCGCGACCAGCGCCGCCCTGCTGATCCGCCTGCTGCGGGATCTTGGGCTCGAGGCAGGCTATTATATCCCCGACCGGTTAATGGAGGGCTACGGCCCGTCGGGCGAGGCACTGGTCAAGCTTGGCGAGCAAGGCAGCAATCTGGTCGTCACCGTCGATTGCGGAGCCATGGCCTTTGAAGCGCTCGACATGGCCCACCAAGCCGGGGTCGAGGTGATTGTGGTCGACCATCATAAATGCGCGGCGCAGCTGCCCAAGGCGCTGGCGCTGGTCAATCCCAACCGGCTGGACGAAAGCGATGCTGGCGCGGAACATGGCCATCTCGCCGCCGTCGGCATGGCATTCCTACTCGGCGCAGCGCTGGTCAGAACCCTTCGCAATCAGGGGTTTTTCAAAAATCGGCCAGAGCCCAAATTGCTCGAGCTGCTGGATATTGTCGCTCTCGGCACGGTCGCCGATGTCGCCCAGCTGCGCGGCCTCAATCGGGCCTTTGTCGCTCAGGGCATCAAGGTCCTGGCCGGGCGTCAGAATATCGGCCTGTCGGCGCTGATCGACGCCAGCCGGCTCAAACGCGCGCCAATCTGCTCAGATCTTGGCTTTGCGCTCGGTCCCCGGATCAATGCTGGCGGACGTGTCGGAAAATCTGATCTTGGCGTGCGATTGCTGACCACGCAAGATCCCGAAGAGGCGCGGGCTATCGCCGCCGAACTCGACCATCTCAATCAGGAACGCCGCGCGATCGAGGCCCATGTGCTGGAAGCAGCGGAAGCCATGTGTTCGTCGCAGCAGAATCAGGCGGTAGCAGTATTGTCCGCCAAAGGCTGGCATCCCGGCGTCATCGGTATTGTCGCGGGACGGATCAAGGAGAAGCTGAACCGCCCGGCGATCATCATCGCGCTGGACGAAGAGGGTATCGGCAAAGGCTCGGGCCGCTCGATTTCCGGCATCGACCTCGGCGCCGCAATCATCGCCGCCAAGGACAGCGGCCTGCTGATCGCCGGCGGCGGTCACGCCATGGCCGCGGGCATGACCATTGATGCGGACAAGGTGGATGAATTTTCGGAATTTCTCAACGACCGGCTCGCCGACAGCGTCGGCAAGGCACAGGATGGCAAGGCGCTGCTGCTCGACGCGGTGCTTTCGCCCAAGGGCGTCAACCCGACTATGGTCGAAGCGATGGACGGAGCCGGCCCCTATGGCATGGGCTGGCCCGCGCCGCGCATCGCCACCGGGCCGGTGCGAATCATCAAATGCGATATTGTCGGCACCAATCATGTCCGGATGATCGTCGGCGGCGATGACGGCGCATCGATCAAGACGATTGCCTTCCGCGCTGCTGAAAGTGATCTCGGCCAGGCGCTGCTCAGCGCCCCGCGAGGGCGCAAATTATGGATCGCCGGCCGCGCCAAGATCGATGACTGGGGCAGCCGTCCGTCGGCGGAAATCCATCTGGAAGATGCCGCCTGGGCCGATTGAGGGATGGCTGAGGGCGTTACGGGACTGCGCCTAAACTATCACCTCGACTATTATGGCGCCCCCTTCATCAGCAGCGCCCGCGACGCAGAAAGCAACATGCTGCAGGCGGTCTGCCGCAGCGCCAGCAAATAGGCCCGAAATTCCGGCGAAAAGAGGGTTGACCAAAGCCCGCCCCCCCCCTAATGGCCGTGGCTCGCTGACCATTAATTGGTATGGCCCCTTCGTCTAAGGGTTAGGACGCGGCCCTTTCACGGCTGAAATACGGGTTCGAATCCCGTAGGGG
>JABMNS010000221.1 GCA_013204445.1 Sphingomonadales bacterium | reverse complement strand
ATCAAACATAAAGGCCGGCGACACCCAGGAGAGTTCCGGTGCCCATTTTCGCATGTAACCGAATCCCTCAGCATAGATATTGACAATCCCAGCCTGCAGCTGCTCCAGAACGGCATCTTCTTTGCCTAACTGCTCGTTTGGAAAAACCTGAATTTTCAGTTCCCCCCCAGTGTATTCATCGGTCAAGTCGGCAAAGCGTTGAAAGACTAAACCTTCGGGGCTGTCGACCGGCTGCTTGGTCGCCATACGCCATGTCGTCTCGGCAATAGTCATGCTCCCCATCCCCAGGATCATCGCGGTTACAAGAAATAATTTGATCATCTTGTTCATATTGGTTTCCTCCGGTTGTTGACAATTCGTCCGCTTTGCCAAGTACTGTTATATCCCTGCACAAATAGGCCCACCGACGCCGGTACGGCGGCATGCTCCTGCATCTCCACCGTGGTTTTTGCGCACTTTTAACTAATTCTTGCACTCGCTTTGTGCACACACTAAGTATACCTTAATGAACACACCAAGTATACAAAACGTACACACCACGCATCGGACAGTAATGCAACCGCTGAGTCAAGCAAATTTTTTACCCAGCCTTTAAAGTAGAAATGAACAAACTGATGAACCAACCTGCAACAATATTCGACACTCTGCCGCTAAGCGCGGACACAGTCCGGAACGGGGAGGTCACGTCGGCAAGACGGCGGGCCTATGACGGGTTGCGCGCCGGGATTTTGAGCGGCGACTTTCCACCTGGAGAATTTATAGAGGAAGCCACTGCGACTAAGATCACCGGAGTTTCGCGCACCCCGGTGCGCGAAGCCTTAAGCCGTCTGGCTGCTGAGGGTTTTTTAGTACTCCACCCGCGCCGCGGTGCAATGGTCAAACAGATTTCCACTAACGAAGTGGCTGATCTTTATGATGTTCGCCTGATGCTCGAAAGCCATGCAGCGCGCCAAATCTGCCGTGAAAAATTATCGGTTCCAAAGTTGCTTTTCGATATTTGCGATGAGCACGAATCGATATCCACAGGCGATCATCTGGCGTTCGCAGATCTTAATCATAGGTTTCACGAAACGGTAATAGCAACGGCTGGAAATGCTGTGTTGTGCCAGGTGTTCGAGAACCTCAGGGCAAACCTGACGCGCGTGGCGATGCTGTCCTTTAAATTGGGAGTCCGCAAGGCGCGGGAAGGCGATATGCACAGAACCTTGGCCGAAGCGCTTGCGATTCACGACGAGGCTAAGGCTTTAGCGGTAACAGCCGAGCACCTTGACACGAAGTCCCGGGTCGTTGCCTCGCTGACAGGTATCATGCAGGCGAAATAGAGAAACAACAGAAGGTTACGCATCAAATGGCTCAACTTCCATTCACCTGCGAAAAAACCCCAGCACATGGCAAGCAGGGAATGGTCGTTACAAATCATCCGCTGGGGACAGCCGCTGGTTATGAAATTCTTGCAGCTGGAGGTAATGCTATCGATGCCGCAGTTGGATCGCTTCTGGCGCTATGCGTCGTTGAGCCTATGATGGTGGGGATCGCTGGAGGTGGCATAGCCCATGTCCGGCTGTCCGACGGAAGTCATACAGTAATCGACGGTCTAGCTCATGCCGCTGCAAGCACCAAACCAGACATTTACGACCCAGTCTCGGATGTGCCGCCAAATCATATGGAAACCCGCGATCGCCGATCCGCACTGGGACCCTCCGCCGTCGCTGTGCCAGGAAATCTTGCTGCCTGGTGCGACATGCATGCCCGCTGGGGCAAGTTGCCGTTCGCCGATGTGATCGACCCCGCCATTCGCTTGGCCGAACGGGGCTTCATTGTGACAGCCTATCTTGAGGGCGCGATTTCCGAAGCAGCACAGGACTTGGCAATGGATCAGGCAATGGCCGATATTTTTCTGCCCCACGGATCCCCATGTTCTGCCGGAAAGAGGCTGGTGCAGGGTGATTTCGCCCAATCTTTGCGATTGATCGCTCGGGAAGGCGCAGCGGCACTTCATGGCGGGACGCTTGGAGCTGCCCTTGCTGATCGCATCGCAACCGGTGGATCAGACGCAGGTTGGGTAACGGAAGCCGACCTGAAAGGCTACACACCTCGGGAACGGGCCGTTCTCAGTAGTAGCTACCGCGGCTTCGACGTCATAGGCCCGCCCCCTCCTGCCTCATCGGGCGTCCATATTGCGCAGATGCTTAATCTGCTTGAGCCGCATGACATAGCGGCTTTGGGCTTCGGCACCGAGGACGGTCTGCATCTACTGGCCGAGGTTCTGCGAGTCAGCTTTGAGGACCGGCGCACCGCCAGTGGCGATCCAGACTTCATCGATGTTCCTGTAGATCGCCTGATTTCTAAGTCCTATGCCGCTCAATGCCAGGCGCGCCTGCGGGATGTGGCGCAGCCTACTCCCGTGGCGAGCAGCTATGAAAGCCCGAACACTACGCATGTCACGGTCGCCGATGCAGTTGGCAACGTCGTGTCGGCCACACATACAATCAACGGGCTGTTTGGCGCGCGGTTCTTGGTGCCGGGCACCGGGATCATCCCAAACAATTACATGATGAATTTTGACCCCCATCCCGGACGTGCTCTGTCAGTTGAGCCTGGCAAACGGGTACCAACGTCGATGGCGCCAATGATGATCCTGCGCGATGGGAATTTATGTTGGGCGCTTGGCTTGCCGGGAGGGTTGCGTATATTTCCGTCAGCACTTCAGGCAATCGTTAACCTGATTGATCATGGGATGACGCTACAACAGGCAATCGAGGCCCCCCGGATCTGGACTGAGGGTCACAAGTTGGAAATTGAGCAAGCGCTTAAACCACAAGCTGAGGCACTCAGTGCGCGAGGACACTTGGTGCGCGTGATGCCACATGTTGGCGGCGGAATGAATGCAATTGCTATGTCCGCCGACGGAACAATGGAGGGCGCAGCCTGCTGGCGGGCCGATGGTACCGTCGCCGCTCTCGGCGGCGGCTGTGCACGTCCTGGCGTCCGGTTCTGGCCCGGCCACGCACCTGATTAGGAGCGACGCAATGATGTGCCTAACGCCGGCGCTTATAGTGGAAACCGCCAGAGAAAAGGCTAAACATAAAGTTTTTACACAAATTTCCATCACGAATATGCAAGTTTTCTAGGTTCCGTGCCGTGTTGAGATCTGAACTTCACGGTCGGTGGTTCGCCGAAAGTTAAGCCTACCTGTCACATCCCGGCAGGTAGTATGGCT
>JABMNS010000220.1 GCA_013204445.1 Sphingomonadales bacterium | reverse complement strand
GAGGATAGTGCTGAGCAAACAATAACGGCTGAAGCCTTCTACCAGCTAGAAGCTGGTGGGTTTACTCCCAAGGTGAGACACTAAATACGGGATTCAAACCACAGACGGGTTAGGCCCCAGCCTCCGCTAGGGCGACAGCTTGGTCTAGATTTGGTGCTTTGAGTGGGCCGTTCCTCTCAGACCATCGCCCAGACCGCATCATTCTCATGCACATATGTTCCCGGCCCGCTTTCCGCCATCAGCGCCACAATCGCAGTTGCGACATCACTGGCTAGAATCGAGCGGTAGCGGCGAAGCTTGCCGACCAATAAAAGGTCCAGCAGCGGGCTGGCGGCGATGGCGAGGCTTTCACCGAGGCGGTTTTCATTCGTTCGTTCGCCACGGAGCAGGCCGGGGCGGATGATGTCAAGGCGGTCGAATGTCTGGGCGCGGAGCAGGTCTTCGGCCTCACCCTTGGTCTTGAGATAGAAGTTGGAAGCGCTGCTGTCCGCCATGGTCGAGGATATGGCGATAAATTGCTGTGCGCCCGCTGCCTTGGCCGCTGCTGCCACGGCGCCGACCAGATCTCGGTCGATCGCGGCAAATTCCGTTTTTGATCCTGCCTTTTTCATCGTCGAGCCGAGACAGGATATGACGATATCCGGCTTGATCTTCGCGATCGTCGCGGGCCAGTTTTCCTGCAGCTGGACATGGACCTTCGCCTTGCCAACATCCTCGCGATAGGGCCGCCGGAGCAGAAAATAGAGATTCTTGTCCGCGCCCTGCTCGACCAGTTTGCGGGTCAGCAGGCCGCCAATCAGGCCGGTGGCTCCGACGATGAGAATTTTAACGGCCATGGTCAGGGTCTCCGTAAACGACCTATCTAGAAAGCGTCATACCAACGAAGTCTGGGATCCAAAGCAATATTCGCGGGACTCGCTCATTTGGGTTGGGCCCCAGCCTTCGCTGGGGTGACGCGATCATTTCCGGCGATGTGGCTCGCCGAATATCTCCTGGTGCCGATCGCGGGCATAACGATCCGTCATCCCGGCGAGAAAATCTGCAATATGGCGGATGCGCTCCGGCTCTTCCTCGGGCAAGGCAGAGGCCCAGCTTGCCGGCATCAACTCCGGCTGCTCGCGATAGGCTCTTACCAGATCAGCGACCATCATCTTACCCTCTTCTGCCGCCGCCATCTGCTTGGGGTGGTGGTAGAGATTTTCGTACATGAAGCCCTTCAGCGCGCGTTCCTTTTCCGCCATGGCATCGGAAAAGCCGCCGATCATCTGGTCCGCCTGCCGCACATCATGGGAGGATTGGACGCTCAGCCCTTCGACGTTCGCGCGTGTGGTTTCCAGCACATCATTGACCATCAGTCCGATCTGGTCGCGGATCAGCTCCGGCAACAGCCGTTCCTGCGACACATCGGCGAAGCGATCGCAAATTACCTGCCAGCGCTCGGCGATGAACGGCAGTTCGAGCAATTGATCGAGCGTCAGCAGACCGGCTCGCATGCCGTCATCAATATCATGATTGTCATAGGCAATGTCATCGGCAATCGCCGCTACCTGCGCTTCCAGCGACGGCCAGCTGTGCAGATCGAGATCCATCGCGTCATTGGCTTCTGCCAGCGCCCATGTGGGTTTGACTACCGGGCCATTATGCTTGGCGAGACCCTCGAGCATTTCCCATGTCAGGTTCAGCCCATCCCAGCGCGGATATGGGGTTTCCAGCATACTTAGGGTCCGGATGGTCTGGGCATTGTGATCGAAGCCGCCAAATTCGGCCAGCGCTTCCTGCAGCGCATCCTCGCCGGCGTGACCGAACGGCGGATGCCCGATATCATGCGCGAGACAGAGCGCCTCGGTCAGGTCTTCGTTCAAGCCAAGCGCCCGCGCCATCGTCCGGCCAATCTGTGCAACCTCGAGGCTGTGGGTCAGCCGGACCCGATAATGATCGCCATCGGGTGCAACAAAAACCTGGGTTTTGTGGCGCAATCGGCGGAAGGAAATACTGTGGATGATCCGGTCACGGTCCCGCTGGAAATCGTCTCGCGGGCCGCGGGTGACGTCGCGCTTTTCATCGTGAAGCCGGCCCCGGCTGTCGGCCGGATCGCTGGCATAGCTTTGCAACTGGATCATTTCGTGAGCTCGTTAACCTCAACACCATCGGCACTGGCCCAGGCAAAGCCATCGCCGCCATCCTTGCGATAATCCGCTTCAAAGGCTTTAGCCGCCTTGAAATCGCCAAATGGTCCGATCACCAGCCGCCTTGTATTGCCCCACGGCGACGTCCATGCCTTCTGGATCTTAAACATTTCCGGCTGTTTTTTCACCATCCGACGATAGTCAAATTTTAGCGCATTAAGGTTTGAACCGGTCGCAATCTGTACCCAGTAGCGCTTGGGGTGCACCGGCTCTTTCGGTTTGACAGGGGCTTTTTCAGCCGGTTTGGCAATGATTTTGGGCTTCGGTTTGGCCGGTTCTATTTCGTCCAGATCGACAGGAACAACTTCGCTCCTAGTTTCCTGTTCCGGAATGTTGATGCCCTTGATAATGTCGGAAAGTCGTTTGGGAGCAGGATCGGCAGTTGCCATGTCGACAGATGTCGGTCGCGTTTGCGCGAGATCGAAATTGACCAGATTGACCGGTCCGCCTGTTCTGGCCTCGGCTGCAGGCAGGCCTTCCGCCACCCGCTGGACTGCTGGTTGGGAGATGGTCTGGGGAACGGGCAGGCGACCAGCGATTTCAACCTTGCGCTTCACTGTTTGCGATACCAGCACTGGTGGCTGACTGACACCAAGACTGGTTGCAAAGCCGGGCGAAGCGCTTTTTCTGTCCAATTTGATTTCGGCGGTCTGGACCGGCTCCGGCTGGCTGCCTGCAGGTGCTGGCTCGGACTTTACCGCAGTTGGCATAGGTGCCGGTTTAGCGCGCGCAAAGGCGGTCGAACGACCGGAAGTTGCCCGGGACGGTGCCGGCAATTCTGTCTCGGCCAGCAGGACGACTTGATCTTTGTTCAAACGCCGGGTTGATTTCCTGTCGGGCATTCTGCGGTCCGCGACACCGGGACGACGACGCGGCGACTTGTCGGGCATGGCAAGCACGCGGGGGGTCTTGGTATCAGCGCCAAAAGCCTCTCCGACCGGGATCAGGCCTGCATCTGCACCATCGCCGCCTCTGGCAGCCAGCGAGGATGCCAGCTGCACGGCCGCCACATCAACACCGATATTCTCGCTGGCGGGAAAATGACCAAAATGGACGGCCGCAGCTTTCTGGGCCGCGGTCAGTTTTGGCATGCGGTCAAAAAATGGTTTAATGGCTTTCGCCATTCTCCGCTCCATGGTCTGTTCGACGATATTGTCCGCGTCCTTTTTCCTGCCATTCATCGCATAGATGAACGCCCGGTTGCGCCAGGCATCACGGTCGCTTTTCTGCAACAGAGGATTGAGCTGTGCTTCGGCTCGATCAACGTCGCCGCTGATCCCCAGCGATATCGCATAGCGCTCGATCAGCTGATCGTCGCTGCCAGAAAACATGGCCAGCTCATAATCTTTCTGAGCATCCCTATTCCGACCGACGAGGTCATAGGCGAGACCTCGATCCGCCGCGATTTCGCGCGCCGCTATGCCATTGGCAACCGCCTGATCAAAATAGCGAATCGCGCCAAATGGATTTTCTTCTGCCAGCAGCGCTCTGCCAAGAGCTGCCTTCACCCGGCCGCTGGAGGAATAGATCTGGTCCGCCTTGGCCAGAAAACCGATCGCCGCGCGCATATCGCCCAGTTCGAGCGCCGCCAGCCCGGCGTCGGCGAGGGCCGAGGAGTCATTGGAATCAAGCGCAATGCGGCGCAGCGCATCCTGCAGATTCTCGCTGTTGGACTGAGCGCTGGATTGGGCAACGGCGGGCAGCAGGGGCACAATATTGCCCACAAGCGCCACGGACACGACCAACAAAATTTTGAATCTATTTTTCACAGGCTATATAAAGGAATGATTGCGCATAAAATCAATCGTTCCCGCAAGCCAGCAAGGCCAGCAGTGGCACGCGAAAGACAAACTCCCTCGCGCGCGCCATCAGCCTATCAACCCAATCCGCTGGAACCAGAACTTACTGATTATTTTGCCGGTTCAAAAACCGCGGGATGTCGAGTGGATCGCGGGCTTTGTCGTCCTCGCCATCATCGGCTTCATCGCTTTTTGAACCACCACGAGTCAGATTGGACATCCGTTCGAACAATGTCCCACCACCGGCGGCAACGCGCGGTGCCGGAGGCGCTTGACTTGCCGCAGCACTCCCAGGAGCTTCCTCTGCATCGTCGAGCTGAATGGCGTCGTCGCCAAGCACCAGCTCATCCTCCTCCGGAGCGGAATCTGCCGCTGCCATCCCTGGTGTCAGCGACCCAAAGGATGGCGTCGCGCTCAGATCATCATCATCGCCGTAAGTTGCAACGGGAGCAGCTGGCGCTTGTGGTTCAGCTTCTTCGCTTGGCTCTGGGTCGAATGCGGTGTCGGGCTCCTGCCCGGAGTCCTCTTCGCTTTCGTCGCTTGCTATGGATGAAGCAAAGCTGGATCCAGTCGGAGCTTCTTCCGATTGTCTTGCCGGGCTGCTCATTGCGAAGGAAACTGCTGGTGCGGATGACAACCTGCTGCCATCACTATCAATTCCGGTGGCCACGACCGAAACCCGGATACGCACATCCAGATTCGGGTTAAACGCACTGCCCCAGATGATATTGGCGTCCGGGTCGACCAGCTCGCGAATATGGTTGGCTGCTTCGTCGACTTCCATCAAACGCATATCTTCGCCGCCAGTGATAGACACGATAACGCCCTTTGCGCCCTTCATCGACACACCGTCGAGCAAAGGATTGGCAATAGCTTTTTCGGCGGCTTCCAGCGCACGTCCATCGCCTTCCGCTTCGCCCGTACCCATCATCGCCTGGCCCATTTCGTGCATCACGCTGCGCACATCGGCAAAGTCGAGATTGATCAGGCCCGGCATGACCATCAGATCGGTAATGCCGCGGACGCCCTGTTGCAATACTTCGTCAGCGAGCAGAAAGGCTTCCTTAAACGTGGTGTTCGGATTGGCAACCAGGAACAAATTCTGGTTCGGAATAACGATAAGCGTGTCGACATTCTTCTGCAGTTCCTCGATGCCCGCTTCCGCGGCTTTCATCCGGCGCGTGCCTTCGAAAGTAAAGGGCTTGGTCACTACGCCGACGGTCAAAATGCCGCGGTCACGTGCGGCTTTTGCAATCACGGGTGCAGCGCCGGTTCCGGTACCGCCGCCCATGCCGGCCGCGATAAAGCACATATGCGTGCCTTCCAGCGCCTGCTCGACCAGATCGATTGTTTCTTCTGCTGCCGCACGGCCAACTTCAGGACGAGATCCGGCACCCAGGCCCTGGGTAATGTCGGGACCGAGCTGGATACGCCGTTCGGCAGCAGAGCTGTTGAGCGATTGGGCATCGGTGTTGGTGACGATGAATTCAACGCCTTCGACCTGCGCGGCAATCATGTTAGCAATGGCGTTGCCCCCTGCTCCGCCGACACCGATAACCGCAATTTTCGGCTTCAGTTCTTCGACTTCCGGTGGGCCAATATTAATACTCATCTCACTGTCTCCCGAGACATTTTGTCATGCCGTCATATTTGTTTTACGCTTTGCACAAATTTCACGTCGGAATCACTCGAAAAGTTAATTTATTTTTATCAAAATTCTAAAAATTTGAGCGGATCGCTGACATCAGCCGTCCGAACATCGCAGATCCGCCATATTTATGGACATTTTGATGACTTCCGGACATCAATCGTAGATCGACCGGTTCCTGCGCAGCATAGAGCGCCAACCCGGCGAGACCGGCAAAGGCAGGACCGCTATGGGCTTCCGGCACCGCGCTTAGCCCGGACGGGCGACCGATGCGAACCGTGCGTCCCAGCGCAGACTGGGCGTAATCAGCAATGCCCTTGAGCTCGGCTCCGCCGCCGGTCAGCACAACCTGCCGGCCAACCGGTCCGGTAAAGCCCAGTTCCTTTAAAGACCGGCCGATTTCTCCAATCAGATGGTCCAGCCGTTGCCGGATAACCGCGATCAGCTGCGCCCGGGTGATACGTGCCTCTTCCTCGGTATTTTCGGTGCTTTTATCGAGATCAAGATTGATCACATCATGATTGTCGCGCGGACTGGTCGTCGCGGAACCATAGAAACATTTTATCCGCTCGGCTTGCGCGCGCCTCAGGCCAAAAGACGAGGCTATATCGTCGGTGATGTCAGCTGCGCCATAAGGCAGGGTCGTCAACCCAACCAGCATGCCGCCGGCGAACAGCGAAACATTGGTCACTTCCGCGCCCATTTCGACCAGCGCCACACCAAGCTCCCGTTCTTCCCTAGAAAGACAGGCGGTGCCGACTGCGATCGGGGATGCGACAATCGATCTCACATTCAGATGCGCGCCGCGGACGCTCATCTCGATATTGCGGACCGGCGAGGCTTCGGCAAGAATGACATGGATGTCCACGCCAAGACGATCTGCGTGGAGACCTTTCGGTTTCTTCACCCCGTTCAGGCCATCGAGCGTATAGAGCGCCGGTTGAGCGTGCAGCACCATCTTGCCCTTGGGATCGATGCTATTGCGACCAGCATCGAGCAGCAGATCAATATCTTCCTGTTCGATCCGGTGACCGCCCAATTCGGTTTCAACCGAGGTCAGCAAGCTCTGCAAACCGCCCGCCGAGAAGCTAACCCAGACATCGTCGATATTGGTTCCGGCAATGCGCTCTGCCTGCTCCACGGCGTCCCGGACATCCATTTCGGTAGTCTCGGTATCGGCGATATAGCCGCGTTTCACTCCCTTGCTGGCCCGCTGGCCTGTGCCGAGAACGACCAGTTCACCATTGTCCATCCGCCCGGCTATCATCGCCGAGATTTTCGACGAACCGATATCCAGCGATGTGAAGATTTTTTCTACCCGTGCTGCCATGAGTCTATTCCTTCACTTCGATCATTGTCATCACCATGCACTCAACTATTTGGGCAATCAACTCTCCGGACCCTCAGCTCTCAGGATCGGTTGGTTCTGGTTTTGGTGGCATCCGCAGATAGGCGCGCTCGGCATCGCGCAGGTCAAAATGGACGACCCCGCGCCCGAGCAGACGATTGACGCCATCCATGCGCGCAAAATTCAGCAATGCCGCAGAGGCCGTTTCTTCGCCTTCGGGCAGGGCCAACGTCTCGCCGCTATCAAATTCGAGATCCCAGCGCCGGTTGCCGGTCCAGATCGCTCCAGTCACCATCGGGCGCAGCGCAGGCGCGACGTCGAGCAGCGCATCCAGCTGGGTAAATTTCAGATTGGCTTTCTTGCCAACGATGACTGGCAAGTTCGGGATTTCTTCCTTGGTGATTTCTTCCAGCGGATAGCCGGTTCTGTCGATCAGCGAGAGCTGGCCTTGATTTTGCCAAACAGCGACAGGCTCGCGTTCGACAATATCCACGACCAGCGTGTCGGGTAGCCGGCGAGAAATCCGGGCATCCTTGATCCAGCCATTGGCCAGCAGAGCTTCGCGAACCTCGTCGATATCCACCAGCAGCATCGATCGGTCTTTCTGCGCCAGGGTGATTTCGTATACTTTCAGTTCGTCGATGCGGTTGACACCGGTCACCTCGACCCGCTTCACTTCAAAACCGGCATTGCCGACCGCGGCCGCGACCTCGGCCTTGATCCGATCATTGATGCCGGAATAATACGCAACGCTATAGGCTCCAAGAATGAACACCGCGACCAACCCCCAGGTCAGGCCTTTTTGCACCTGCGCTTCGGTGACCGGAATCGCGCGCAATATCTTGTCGAAGATCGATACCTGCCTGACCTTGCGTTTTGCATGTTTGCGGGGTTTGCCCCGAGCCTGCCGATGGGTGCGTTTCTGGGTAGCTGTCATAAAGCCTCTCTCACGATCAATTCGACCAGCTGTTCATAGCTGATTCCCATCTGCTTGGCCTGCTCGGGAACCAAGCTAAGCGGAGTCATGCCGGGCTGGGTGTTTGTTTCCAGCACAAAAAGGCCGGCAGCGCCCTGTTCATCATCCCAGCGAAAATCCGTGCGCGACGTGCCCTTGCACCCCAGAATCTGATGGGCCCGCAGCGCATAGTCGAGACATAATTTTTCAATCTCTTCGGGAATTTTGGCAGGACAGACATGTTGGGTCAGGCCTTCGGTATATTTGGCGGCATAGTCATAGAAGCCCTGCGCAGTTTTCAATTCGGTCACGCAAAGCGCCTTGCCACCCAAAACAGCAGTGGTCAGTTCGCGCCCCTTGACGAAGGGCTCTGCAAGTAAGTCGTCAAATTCCTGCCACGGCCCGGCAACCTCGCGGCCAATCGGATTGCCATAATTGCTCTCATCAGTCACGATCGCGACACCTACGGACGACCCTTCGTTGACCGGCTTCAAGACATAGGGACGGGGCAGCGGATCGGCCTCATACAGGCTGCCGCTGGAAACAATCTTGCCTTTGGGCATCGGGATGCCGGCGGGCACCAGCTGTTGCTTGGTCAATTGCTTGTCGATCGCGATCACCGAGGTAGCGAGACCGCTGTGGGTATAGGGAATCTGCATCAGATCGAGCATGCCCTGGACACTGCCATCCTCTCCCGGCACGCCGTGCAGCGCGTTGAACACCACATCGGGCCGGATACCGTCCAGTACTATCGCGACATTGCGGTCCATGTCGACGCGAGTCACCCGATGGCCATTTCTTTCGAGTGCATCGGCGACACCATTGCCACTGCTCAGCGACACGTCCCGTTCAGCGGACCAGCCACCCATAAGCACAGCGACATGGAGTTTATTGGTCATGCTTCATTCCCCACGCGCTGGATTTCCCATTGCAGCTCTAAGCCGCTATGCGCTTTTACCCTCTTGCGGACTTCTTCACCCAATGCTTCAATATCGGCAGAGGTCGCGCCGCCGAGGTTGAGCAGGAAATTACAGTGTTTTTCCGACACTTGCGCCTGCCCGATTTGCAGGCCGCGGCACCCGGCTTCGTCAACTAGCTGCCAGGCTTTTTTGCCCTCGGGATTTTTATAGGTGGAACCGCCAGTCTTGGTGCGGAGCGGCTGCGAGGCTTCGCGCTCTTCGGCGATACGTTTCATCTCGGCGCCAATATTTGCCGGATCACCGCTTTCGCCGCTCAATGTGGCGCTTACGACGATGGCCCCTTCTGGCAGAGCCGAATGGCGATAGGTATAGCCCATATCGGCAAGCCCAATGGTGACCAGATCGCCGTTTCGCAGGATCACGTCCGCGCTAATCAATATATCACAGACTTCGCGGCCATAAGCGCCGGCATTCATGCGCACCGCGCCACCGATGGTGCCGGGAATACCGCGCAGAAATTCCATCCCGGCTATGCCATGATCACGGGCCATGCTGGCGGCCGAAATACCGGGTGTACCGGCGCCACAACGAAGCGTCATTCCATCCGCTTCGATGCCTGCAAAAGCCTTACCTAATCTAATCACGACGCCCTGGATACCGCCATCGCGGATGATCAGATTGGATCCTAGCCCCAAAGGCAAGGCCGCAATCTCCGGATCAAGATCGCGAAGAAAATGCTGTAAATCTTCGATATCCTTTGGCTCGAAAAGCCATTGTGCGCTCCCGCCGCTCTTGAACCAGACGAGCGGCGCCAGAGGCGCGTCTTCGATCAGCTTGCCGCGCGTAATTGGGAGCGTAAGACTGGTCATCAAACCGTCTCTCCAAGGGGAAATCCGTTAGCACTGCGCTTGTCGAAGTGCATTTTCAGTCGATAGCCTTCCTTCGACAGGCCCAGGACTAACGGAGAATAGTTCACTTCCGCGCCTCCGCTATGCCATCCGCGAGTCCGGCTGCCCATTTGGTAATATCCCCTGCGCCGAGACAAATGATCATGTCCTTCGGCTGCGCTTCTTTGGCCAGCCGTGCGGTCAGAGCCTTTGGATCCTCGACCGTTTCCGCCAGACGGTGGCCGCGAGTCTTCAGTCCCTCGACCAGAGCGTTGCTGTCAATCCCCTCGATCGGGTCCTCGCCCGCCACATAGACCGGCGTGACAAAGACCATGTCGGCATCGTTGAAGGCGCCCTGAAATTCTTCCATATGATCGCGCAGACGGGTGAAACGATGCGGCTGGACCACGGCAATGACGCGCCCCTCTGCGCCTTCGCGTGCGGCCGAAAGCACCGCCTGAATCTCGACCGGGTGATGGCCATAGTCGTCTATGATGGTCACGCCATCAACTTCGCCGACCTTGGTGAAACGCCGTTTGACGCCGCCGAAATGGTCAAAACCCTTGGCGATCTGCTCATCACTGATACCCATTTCCAGTCCGACCGCCACTGCGGCTATCGCGTTCTGGACATTATGGCGGCCGGGCATCGGCAATAAGATACCCTTTATGGCTCTGGTCTCGCCGTCGCGATCGCGGACATCGACATCGAAGCGATTGCCGCCCGGAACCGGCGTAACATTGATCCCTTTGACATCGGCCTGGGCGGAAAACCCATAGGTGATGATCCGCCGGTCGCGGATGCGCGGCAACAATGCCTGGACCTCGGGATGGTCGATGCACAGGATGGCTGCGCCATAAAAGGGCACATTTTCGACAAATTCGAGAAAGCTGTCCTTGATTTTGTCAAAGCTGCCATAATGATCGAGATGCTCGGCATCGATATTGGTGACGACCGCAATCGTGCCGTCGAGCCTCAGAAAGCTGCCATCGCTTTCGTCGGCCTCAATCACCATCCACTCGCCGGCGCCAAGCCGGGCGTTGGAGCCGTATTGGTTGATGATGCCGCCGTTGATAACGGTCGGATCAATGCCGCCGGCGTCGAGCATCGCCGCGACCATCGACGTAGTGGTCGTCTTGCCATGGGTACCGGCAATCGCGATGGTTGATTTGAGCCGCATCAGCTCGGCGAGCATTTCTGCGCGGCGAACCAAGGGAATCCGGCTGGCCAGCGCCGCTTCAACTTCCGGATTGCCGCGCTTGACAGCAGTAGACGTGACCACGACAGCGGTGCCTTCGACATTAGCCGCACTATGACCGATTTTCACGTCAATGCCCTTGGCGCGCAAGCTTTCCACCACATAGCTTTCGGCGATATCGCTGCCCTGTACCTGATAGCCCATATTGTGCATCACTTCGGCGATACCCGACATGCCGATGCCTCCGATGCCGACGAAATGAATCGTGCCGATATCGGTGCCGACGCCTTTCACTGTGCGATATCTTTCGCCAGTGCTTCCGAGCGGGACGATATCATCTGCTGCTTTCCCTTCTTAGCCTTCATCGTCTTGCCGAGTGGCGAGCTACCAATGCTTTCGATCAGATCGGCGAGGTCATTAGCCGCTTCCGGCCGGCCGCATTTCGCGGCGAAGCGCGCTGCATTTTCCAGTGCGCTAGGCCGTAGAGCCATTTTCTGCATCTGCTTAGCGAGCTCCTTGGCGGTAAACCGAGACTGCGGGATCGCACGCGCGCCGCCGGATGCGACCATTTCTTTGACATTATAGGTCTGGTGATCATCCATCGCGCTCGGCAACGGGATCAAGATCGCAGGACGACCAGCGGTTGTCAGTTCGGCAATGGTCGAAGCCCCGGCCCGACCAATCACAAGATGCGCCCAACCCAAACGCTGTGGCAGATCGGGCAGATAGGTAGCCAGTTCTGCAGGAATATCATGTTCGGCATATTTCGCCCGGACGCGCTCGATATCATCTTCGCGGCATTGCTGGGTGATCTGCAGGCGGCGGCGCAAATGCATCGGCAGCATCGCCATCGCATCCGGCACGATATCGGACAGGATCGACGCACCCTGGCTACCGCCGGTCACTAATACGCGGAAAATGCCTTCTTCGGACAAAGGTGGATAGGGTTCGGCCCGCAGCGCGACCACTTCTTCGCGCACCGGGTTGCCGACGAGATGAACCTTTTCCTGATATTTCGGCTTTATCCGCAGGACATCAGGATAAGCGGTGGCAATGGCATTGACCGAACGCGCCGCGAGCCGGTTGACCCGCCCCAGAACTGCATTTTGTTCGTGCACGATCGTAGGAATGTTTCGGCTGTTCGCGGCAAGCAGCGCCGGATAGGCTGGATAGCCGCCAAAGCCGATAATCGCCGACGGCTGGAATGTTTCATAAAGCTGCATCGCCATCCGGCGGCCCTTGAGAATGGCGCGCGCACCGCCCAGCCAGCTACGCGGGTCCTTGATGACCCGGCCCGCGGGCAGCACATGGACCTGTCCTTCCTGGACCATGCCGGGAATTTTCTCGCCGCGTGCATCGGTGATCAATGCAACCCGATGGCCGCGCGAGACCAGTTCCCTGGCCACTGCATAAGCCGGAATCATATGGCCGCCGGTCCCGCCCGCTGCCAGCACATAATGTTTCGAAAAATTCATACCGCTATCCGTCCTCGCTCGGGCCAAGCCGAGACATATTGTGAACGGTCGAGATACGGGTTCCGTCGAGTAAATGCGAGCAAAAGTCCAATACCGATACACAGCGCGAGAATTGACGAGCCACCGTAGCTGATCAACGGCAGAGTCATGCCCTTGGATGGGAAAAGCTGGAGATTTACCGCCATGTTGATCAGTGCCTGTCCGCCAAATTGAGCGGTCAGGCCGGATACGGCTAGAATGATGAAATTATCCTCTTCGTCGAGCAGACGCAGAAAAACGCGAACGATGATCGCAAGATAGACGAACGCAATGGCCATGCAGGCGAGCAGGCCGAATTCTTCGCCAATGACCGAGAAAATATAGTCGGTATGCGCCTCGGGCAGCTTGAATTTTGCTGTCCCTAGCCCCGGACCGGTGCCGAGAAATCCGCCACCGGTCAATGCTTTATGGGCAAACATCACCTGATCATATTCACCCCCCCCGAACAGCCATGCATTGATCCGCTGAGTCGCTACGGGATAGAGAAGATAGGCCCCGACCAGACCGCCAACACCTGCGACACCGATCGCCGCGATCAGCCGCGCCGACAGACCGGAGACAGTCATCACCGCGAACCAGATACCGCAGATAAGAATGGTCTCACCCAGATTGGGCTGCATCATCATTAGAATGGCGATCATCCCGGTCAGTAGCACGGAAAGCGAAATCACCGGCAAGGCCGGATCCTTGATCCTCAGCGACAGCAGCCAAGCCAGCGCCACGGCGTAAAGCGGCTTGAGAAACTCGCCAGGCTGGATCGTCGCAAAACCATAACCGATCCAGCGTTGCGCACCGTTGACGGATTTCCCGAAAACCGGGACCAGAAGCAGCAATATAACGGCCGCGACGGCGGCCAGGATCGCGAAGCGCCGGGCCCGCTCCTTCGGCAGCATCGAAACCACCAGCATCAGCGGGATGCCGACGATGACCCAGCCGAGCTGCCGGTAAAAATAATATAGTGGTTCGATCGCAACCGCTCCGGTGCTTTGTTTCAGCGCGGTGACCGGTGACGCAGCGGCAACCGCGATCAACCCGATAGCGATCAGAGTCAGAATCAGTCCAAGCAGCACCCGGTCGAGTTCCCAGAACCAGATCGCGAGTGGCGACCGATCGCTGCGCCCAAGGCGGGATTGCAACTGGAAGCGTTTCTTTTTGAGGCCCCCGGCAATTTCAGGAAGCGGGCCGGCCGTTCCAGCGGCTTGTTCAGATGAGCTCATCGCTGTACTTCCCCGCTTGCAGTTCCGGTCAAATCTCTCTCGATCACCGAATTGACGGCGCTGCGGAAACAATTGCCGCGCGCTTCAAAGTCCCGGAACTGGTCAAACGAAGCACAGGCTGGCGACAGCAGGACCACTTCGCCGGGCCTGGCATAGGAAGCCGCCCGTTGCACCGCCGTCAGCATCATTTCACAGGATTCGACCGGGACATGGTCAGCCAGCAATTTCCCGAACAAGGGCCCAGCTTCGCCGATAGTATAGGCGCGGACGACATTTTTGTAGAAGGGTTCGCACTCGGTCAGATTGTCGCTCTTGGGCAGACCACCAAGAATCCAGTGAATTTTTGGATAGGCACCAAGCGCCGGACCAGTGGAAGCCGGGTTGGTTGCCTTGCTATCATTGACGAACAACACACCATGGAATTCGGCCACCCGCTCCATTCGATGGGGTAGACCCGAAAAGGTTGCCAATGCCGAACGCCATTGCGCTTCGGTAATGCCCAGCGCCTCGACAGTGGCGATGGCGGCGACGGCATTCTGCAGATTATGGGGGCCTTGCAGCGATGGCCAATCCGGTTGCCCGGATATCTCAACGGAACTGGTGTCGACGATATTTTGCACCCGGCCCAAATCACACAAGCCGTGGAGCGCCAATCGGGACTTTTCATCATTGCTGGCGAATATCGCCGTGTGATCGGTCCCCATCATGTCGAACAAGCGCGCTTTTGAAGCCGCATAAGAGTCAAACCCGTCATAGCGGTCGAGATGGTCGGGGCTGATATTGAGCAGCAGCGCGACATCGCAGTCGAGACTGTTGGTCAGGTCAATCTGATAGCTTGAAAGTTCCAGCACATAGGCGCCGCCATCGGGCAGAGGCTCCTGCGACAGGACCGGTACACCGATATTCCCGCTCATCACGGTCGGTACTCCAGCACTGGCCAATATATGGTGGATCAGAGCGGTGGTGGTAGACTTGCCATTGGTGCCGGTGATGCCGACAACCCGGTGGGACGGCAGCGCAGGCCGGGCCTGCGCAAAAAGCTCGATATCACCAATGAGCGGCACGCCCTCGGCCTTTGCCTTTTGCGCAATCGGGTGGCTGTTGAGCGGCACGCCGGGAGATACAACAATCGCCTCATAGCCGGTCAGATCCGATTTCAGAGGGTCGGCGATATGCGCCTTGTCAGCTACGCTTTCGCGCAATTCTTCCCGATTGTCCCATGCGAGCAATTTTGCGCCGCTCGCATGCAGACTTTCCAACACCGCCATGCCGGATCGGGCCAATCCGAGAATGGCATAGCGCTTTCCGGCAAAGACTGGGGAGATAATCATCTCAGTTTCAACGTCGCCAATCCGGCAAGTGCGAGCACCAGACTGATGATCCAGAAGCGGATCACAATGGTCGATTCGGACCAGCCAAGCTGTTCAAAATGGTGATGGATCGGAGCCATGCGAAACACGCGGCGGCCGGTGCGCTTGAAAAAAAACACCTGAACGATGACGGACACCGCTTCCAGCACAAACAGACCGCCAACCAGTGCGAGCACGATTTCATGATGAATGGAAACGGCAATCGCACCGAGCGCGCCGCCGAGTGCCAGACTGCCGGTATCGCCCATGAAAACGGCGGCTGGCGGCGCGTTGAACCAAAGGAAGGCGAGGCAAGCACCGATCACACAGGCGCAGAAAATCGCCAGTTCGCCTGCTCCGCGCACGAACGGAATTCCCAGATATTCGGAGAAAACCGCGTTGCCAGACAGATAAACGAGAACCAGAAAGGTGGCGCTGGCAATTACCACCGGCATGGTCGCCAGACCATCCAGCCCGTCGGTCAGATTGACCGCGTTGCCCGCACCAACAATCACGAACATGGCAAAAGGAATATAAAAATAGCCAAGGTCTATCTGCACGTCATTGAAGAAGGGAACGTAAAGGGTGGTGCCGATTTGCTGCACGATCAGCAAGGTGGCGAAACCGGCGATGACAAATTCGAGCAACAGCCGGACGCGGCCTGGAATACCCTTGTGGCTGGCTTTGCGGACCTTGTCATAATCATCCATGAAGCCAATTGCGCCAAAACCGAGCGTGACGAAAATGCACGCCCAGACAAACATATTGCTGAGATCCATCCAAAGCAGCAGCGAAGTCACCACCGAAATCAGGATCATCAGTCCGCCCATCGTGGGCGTTCCCGCCTTTTTTAGATGCGTGACCGGACCGTCTTCGCGGATCGGCTGTCCTTTGCCCTGCCGCATACGCAGCATGTTGATGAACTTGGGACCGATCAGAAGGCCGATGAACAGGGATGTCGAGACAGCGGCACCAGAGCGAAAACTGAGGTACCGAAAGACATTGAAAATGCCTTCGAATTCAAGCCATTGGGCCAGTAAATAAAACATCAATACTCCCCGCTTACCAACGCGGAAACCGCGGAGGAAAGCCCCAGATAATTTGACCCCTTGACCAGAAGGATGTCCCCGTCGCCAAGCAATTTTGCGACCTCGGTCAGCGCCTCCGAAGCATTTTTGGCATGTGACATTTTCAGCCCCTGATCAAGGCCCTGTTCCAGTTTCGCAGCAGTATGTGCCATATCTTCGCCAACCAAAATGATCGCATTAGCTCCGGACAACAGAATATTGTCGGCCAATGCCGCGTGGTAATGCGCAGATTGCTCGCCCAACTCGCCCATCGCACCCAGAATGACAATTTTTTGTCCGGCGCAAGGCTCGCTAGTAAAATGTTGCAATGTCGCCTTCATCGACGCCGGATTGGCATTATAACTCTCATCGATAATAGTCGCCTTGCCGGCAGATTTCAGCGAGATGATATAACGGCGGCCGCGGCCGTCAATGCCACTCATTTCGGCGAGCGCCAGACCCGCCGATGCAAGATCGCCGCCGACGGCGCGCACCGCGGCGAGAATGGCCAGCGAATTGGACACCCAATGCAGTCCGGCCTCGGCGATTGTAAAGCAGAGACTTTGATCACCCAGCTTCGCCGTGACCAGCGAGCCGCCCCGGGGAGCTGCAACCACATCAATCGCGCGGACATCGGCTCCTGCTTCAAATCCAAACGAGATCACATCGCCGGCATAGCGCTCGGCCTTCTTCCGTAACCGCTGATAATGCGGGCTGTCATGCGGGATAATCGCCATCCCGCCTGGCATCAGGCCTTCAAATATCTCCGCCTTGGCATCGGCGATGCCCGCCTCACCATTGGAAAAATTGCCGATATGGGCTGGCGCGATAGCCGTGATGATCGCGGCATGTGGCCGCACCAGACGAGTGAGTGCCGACAGTTCGTGAGCGTGGTTCATACCCATTTCGAAGATGCCAAATTTAGTGTCTTCCGGCATCCGCGACAGGCTGAGCGGGACGCCGACATGATTATTATAGCTTTTGACCGACCGGTGCGCCTTGCCGAAGGAACAGCGGTCTAGGGCTGCGTATAAGGCCTCTTTCGTACCGGTCTTGCCAACCGATCCGGTCACCCCTATGATTTTGGCATCGGCACGGGACCGCGATGCCTTGGCCAGCGCATCGAGCGCCCGGACCGTGTTGGATACCAATATATGGGGCCCATCGACGGCTTGGCTGACGATGGCGCCGGAAGCGCCGGAGGCAAAGGCCTGCTCGACGTGGAGATGGCCGTCGCTATGTTCGCCCTTCAAGGCAATGAACAGGTCACCAGGGCCAATTTCGCGCGAGTCAAAGGCGACGCCCTCCGCAGTAAAAGCGGCGCTGGCCTTGCCTGAAGTGGCGGCCGCTATCGCGGCTGATGTCCACAATATGTTCATAATGACTGCGCTCCGGCGCATTCTCTCGCCACTTCGACATCATCAAACGGGATGACCCGGTCGCCGACAATCTGTCCCTGTTCATGGCCTTTTCCGGCGAGCAAAACGATATCCTGCGGACCAGCCATATCTATCGCCTTGGCAATGGCCGCACGCCGATCAGCCACTTCCTCGGCACCGATAGCTCCGGCCAGAATTTCTGCGCGGATGAAGGCGGGATCTTCGCTGCGCGGATTGTCATCGGTGACGATCACATGATCGGACATTTCAGTTGTAATTTTGCCCATTTCGGGCCGCTTGCCCTTGTCGCGGTCGCCGCCCGCACCGAACAGCGTGATCAGCTTGCCGGTCACATGCGGCCGCAGCGCTTCAATAGCTGCCCGCAAAGCATCCGGCGTATGGGCATAGTCGACATAGACCGGTGCGCCGGCTCGGGTGATGACCGCCCGTTCCATCCGGCCGCGCACCGGCTGCACCCGCTGCATATGAT
>JABMNS010000219.1 GCA_013204445.1 Sphingomonadales bacterium | reverse complement strand
CACAGGCATCCGTTCCTGGCGCTTTGGAAGGCTGGTTTCGATCGGGAATAATGCAGTGTCCAGTCTAACCTGTCTGGCTGATGCAAGAAAGCCCAAAACTAGCGCTCGGCAAGACCCTTTTGCTGCATTCGCCAGACCGCCAGTTCAATCCGGTCCTGCCCGAAAAAGGGTTCGCCTTCGAACACCAGGGTCGGCACGCCCCAGTGGCCAGCGGCTTCGAGAGCCTTTTGATTATCGGCAATCTCCGTGTCGAGCTCTTCAACTTGAGATTTGGCTTCGGCGAGCAATTCCTGCAGGCTCAATCCTGCCCGGACCGCGGCACTGACAAGATGGTCACCCTCATGCCAATTGGCGGTACCACCCCAGATCAACTGCGACACCTCATTAGCAAATTCCAGCCCCTTGCCGCGGCGCGAAGCCGCCTGTCCCATCCGGGTCAGTTCGAAAATATAGGGCTGTTCATTGGCAATCTTGCGGGTCGCCATATCCTGCACAATCGGATCGGGATTGGGCGGTGCCATCGGGATCCCCATATGCTGCGCCACGCGAAACATGTCGCGGAACGTATAGCCAAGCCAATTGGGGTGGTTTTTCTCAAAAAAGTCCGGTTCGCGGATTGCCAACGGGTAAACGAACCGCTGGTTGATCCGCAGATCATATTTCTGCGTCAGCGCGACGTAGCGACGGGTCGCCAGATAGCTATAGGGAGAACGGAAGGACCAAAAGACGTCTGCTTGTAGTGTCATTTGTATATCGTAACTCCGATTGCAATCTTCGCAAGCACATAGTGATTGTGAATAGTATGTATTGCTATTATATATCCACTTATGAGCGAAGCTATTGGATTTCTTATTCACGACACCGCACGATTGTTCCGGCGAGAACTGAACGAGCGTATGCGACATAGCGGCGTGACCGCGCTGCAATGGCGACTGCTTGCCTATCTGGCGCGGAACGAGGGAACCAATCAGATCAAACTGGCGGAATTTCTTGAGGTCGAACCGATAACCCTCTCGCGGATGATCGACCGGCTTGCAGATGCAGGAATGCTCAGTCGCCGCCGCGATCCTGATGACCGCCGTGCGTGGTGCCTCTATCTCGAGGCAAAATCATGGCCATTGATTGATGAACTGCGAGCCGCTTCCGCCCTACTCGCCGAAACGGCCCAAGATGACCTGAATGCGGATGAGCGTGAGCAGCTGACTAATCTCGTCGAACGCATGCGCCAAAATTTGTCGCGCAAAGCATCTGATGTCAAACAACCAGAACAGGCGGCCTGATGGACATGCTAAAATCCGAAGATTTATCCGAACAATATGATTCGTCGGATACCCTAGCCGAAGATGATCAGGATATAAAAAATGCCGATTACAGTCCGTCCGGCAAGTCGAAGCGTCGCTGGGGCCGCTGGATCGTCATGGCAATTGTGCCCCTGACCCTGATTGCGATCGGCGGATATTTCTGGCTGACCAGCGGGCAAAGCGTGTCCACCGATAATGCCTATGTCCAGCAGGACCGGGTTTCGGTTGCCGCCGAAGTCGGTGGCAGGATCATCGAGACCAATGTCAGTGGAAATGACCTGGTAAAGGAAGGCGACATCCTCTTCCGGATTGACCCCGCTCCGTTTGAAATCGGGCTGGCACAGGCCAATGCCGCGATTGCAGGCGCAGAAGTGCAGGTACAGGCCTTGCGCACCACCGCTGCGGGGACCAGCGTCGATATATCTGCCGCCCGCGAAGATATCGCCTTTGCCCAGGCCACGTTCGAGCGGCAACAGGCGCTAATGCAACGCGGTTTTACCACCAGGGCCGACTTTGATACCGCCCAGCATGCGGTCGAACAGGCGCGCGAGAGGCTGCGCCAGGCGCAGGCGGACGCTGCCGAAGCGCAAAGTTTCACCGCCAATGCCCGTTCAATGCCGGGTGAAAATCCGGCCATCGCCGCAGCGAAAGTTCAGCGGGAGCAGGCGCAGCTGAATTTGTCCCGCACGATCGTGCGGGCGCCATCCTCCGGCTGGGTTGCCCAAGCAGACCGCCTGCAGATCGGGCAGATGATGGTCAGCGGTCTCCCTGCCCTGACGATTGTTTCGGACAAGAAAACCTGGGTGGAAGCCAATTTCAAGGAAACCGCTCTGACAAAAATGCAAGTCGGTCAGCGCGCCAAAATCACCTTTGACGCCTATCCAGACATAAAGCTGAAAGGCCATGTCGAGAGCATCGGCGCCGGTACCGGCAGCGAGTTTTCGGTATTGCCGGCGCAAAATGCAACCGGCAACTGGGTCAAAGTCACTCAGCGCGTACCGGTGCGCATTGCGCTTGATGACATATCGCCGCGCCCGTTGATCGCCGGCCTGTCGGCCGAAGTGACCGTCGACATCCGAACCAAGGGCAAATAATGGCGACCACCGCAGCCGTCGCGGGTTCCACGCCAGAAATTAATATCACCCCACTAAAACGCGCGCTTTTGACTGTGGCCGTCATGGGCGCCTCGATCATCCAGATACTCGACTCTACCATTGCCAATGTAGCGCTGCCGCACATGCAGACCAGTCTTGGCGCATCGCTCGACACCGTGACCTGGGTGCTGACCAGCTATATCATCGCCTCTGCGATCGCGATGCCTATCACTGGCTGGCTGGCCGACCGGATCGGCGCGCGCCAATTATTTTTGATTTCGGTTGCCGGATTTGTCCTGGCTTCCATGCTCTGCGGGCTGGCCACAAACCTGGAGGAAATGGTTGCCTTTCGAGTGTTGCAAGGGATCAGCGGCGCATTTATTGCGCCACTGGCCCAGACCGTCATGCTGGATATCAACCCGCCCGAGCGCCACGCCCGTGCCATGGCGATATGGGGCATGGGGATCATGATCGGGCCAATCATGGGCCCCATCATTGGCGGCTGGCTAACCGAAAATTATAGCTGGCGCTGGTGCTTTTACGTCAATGTCCCGATCGGCATAGCAACCATTGCCGCACTGTGGGTGCTGCTGCCCGGAAAACCGGTGTTCCGACGAAAATTCGATCATCTCGGTTTCTGGGCACTGGCCGTCGGACTGGGAAGTTTGCAGCTCCTACTCGATCGCGGCACCCAGATGGACTGGTTTGACAGCTGGGAAATCCGGATTGAGGCGGCGATCGCTATCGCTGCATTCTGGATTTTCACGGTCCAAATGGTGACCGCTAAAAATGCATTATTTGCGAGAGAAATGCTGGCCAACCGGAGCTTTGCCACGAGCCTGTTCTTCATGATCGTGATCGGCATCGTGATGTTCGCCAATATGGC
Source organism: Sphingomonadales bacterium (assembly GCA_013204445.1). Taxonomy (GTDB): domain Bacteria; phylum Pseudomonadota; class Alphaproteobacteria; order Sphingomonadales; family Sphingomonadaceae; genus Parasphingorhabdus. The sequence continues at coordinate 844 of JABMNS010000219.1, read as the reverse complement.
GTTGCTGCCGCCAATGATGCAGAATCTGTACGGCTATCCAGTGATCGACACCGGTCTTCTGTTGGCGCCGCGCGGCGTCGGCATTTTGCTCAGCATGGCTGTAGCAGGCCGGCTGGTAGGGAAAGTCGATGCCCGCCTGCTGGTGGGTACCGGATTTTCGATTGCCGCATTTTCCATGTGGCAAATGACCCAATGGTCGATGGAGATGGACTGGCGACCCTTTGTGGTCAGCGGCCTGGTCCAGGGGATGGGCATGGGACTGGTGTTCATTCCGCTCAACACCCTGGCGTTCGCTTCTTTGCCGCCGCACTTGCGCACCGATGGCTCAAGCCTGCTTAACCTGTTTCGCAGTATCGGCGCGTCTGTCGGTATATCGATTGCGTCCGCGCTGCTGGGCAAGAATATCCAAACCAGCCATAGTGATCTGGCGTCCAATATAACCAGCTCGACAATCAACAACATCGATGCCAGCACCGCAGACCGTTTTCAAGGCCTTGGCGATCAGGCGATGGTGATGGCCAACGCACTAATCAACAAACAGGCTGCTATGATCGCCTATCTCGATGATTTTTGGGCGATGATGTGGATCACGCTGGCCGTCATCCCGCTGGTATTGCTGTTGCAGAAACCCAAGCAAGGAGCAAAAGCCGGGCCTTTGATGGAGTGACTAGCCTTTTTGCAAATGTTTCCGACCCAGCAATTCAGCGATCTGTACGGCATTGAGCGCTGCGCCCTTGCGCAAATTATCGCTGACACACCAAATGTTAAGACCATTTTCGACGGTCGGGTCTTCGCGCACGCGGCTGATGAAAGTGGCGCCATCACCGACGCATTCGACCGGGGT
>JABMNS010000218.1 GCA_013204445.1 Sphingomonadales bacterium | reverse complement strand
GACCACGCGCGGATGGTCGCTGTCATAACCGCGATGGGTGGCGAGATCGAAGGCCACTGATAGACCCTTTTGCCCCGCCGCCAGATTACGACGATAGAAGGCATTGGATTCCTCCGCGGTCGAAAAACCTGCGTATTGGCGGATCGTCCAGGGCCGGCCAGCATACATTGACGCCTTGACGCCACGGGTGAACGGACCAAAGCCGGGCAGTCCCGGATCACTAGCATCTTCCGCCGTATACAGCGGTTTGACGGCAATGCCTTCCGGGGTTTGCCAGGTGAGATCACGGCCTTTAACTTCCTTGTCAGCCAGTTCCTGCCAGTCTTTGATCGTCGGTTTATCGGTCATAATATCGCCATCGTGAAATGAAGGGAAAACGCATCAATTATATAATTTCGTTATCTAAGTGATCAATTGCCTTTGAATTCAGACTTGCGCTTTTGCAGAAACGATAACGCGCCTTCCCTTGCGTCTGCACTATCCCCGGCAATCCTCTGGCCTTCTGCCTCGCGCAGCAATGCTGTAGCATAATCGCATTCCAGCGCTTCGGTTAGGTTTTTGCGCATGATGCCCAGGGAGATAGTCGGACCGCAGGCGAGTCGCCTTGCCAGGCTCATGGCTTCATCCATTAGCGCGTCCGGCTCGACAACCTTGTGGATCGCGCCCCATTCGAGGGCTTTGGCGGCAGGCAGTTTCTCACCAAGCATCATCATTTCGGTGGCGCGTGCCTTGCCGACCAAACGGGTCAGCATCCAGCTGGCACCACCATCGGGAACCAGCCCGATATTGACGAAGGCCTGCAGAAAATAGGCTTTTTCGCTGGCAATCACGAAATCCGGAGCCAGTCCGATCGAACAGCCGACGCCGGCAGCGGGGCCATTGACCGCGCTAATCGTCGGAATGTTCAGCTTGTGCAGTTTGAGCAACATCGGGTTATAATGGCGGGTCAGCGCTTTATAGCTGCCTTGTCCGCCGGAAATCTCGCTGTCGCGACTACCCTGCAGATCGGCACCGGAGCAGAAACCCTTGCCTTCGCCAGTGAGAACCAAAACCCGTGCGTCGCCGAGATGGTCCATCGCATTGTTGATATCATCAGCCATATCCAGCGAACAGGCGTTGAGCCGTCCCGGCTTGTTGAGCGTGATGGTTGCCACCTGATCGGTGATGTCGAACTTGATGTTTTCGAATTCCATGTTCTTATATTCTCCATTTGTCCGTTAGTCCTGAGCTTGTCGAACCTTAGTTCAGCGAAGCTAACGACGCCTCTCAACGAGAGCCGGGGTTCGACAGGCTCACCCCTGACGGCATATAACTAGTGTCCCTTGGGCGTTTCCATAATCTCGGTTAGCATCCCGCCCATATCCTTGGGATGGACAAAAAAGATAAGGGTGCCATGTGCACCGATTCGGGGTTCGCCAAGCACTCGCTTGCCCATCGCTTCAAATTCCGCCTTGGCGGCATGAATATCTGGAACTTCAAAGCAGATATGGTGCTGGCCGCCAAGCGGGTTTTTGGTGAGGAAGCCAAATATCGGGCTATCTTCGCCGAGTGGTTCGATCAATTCGATTTGTGTACCGTTGGTCGGGCCTTCTGCCGGCGTATCAATGAAACAGACCTTCACGCCCTGCGCCGGCAGATTAAATGGCTCGCAAATCGATGTCGCGCCCATGACATCACGCCAATGGGCGATGCTGCCGGTGATGGATGGCGTCACAACGCCGATATGATTGAGGCGGCCAAGTTTCACTATGTTTCTCCGTGCAGCACGAATTTATGGACCAATGGGGCGATCAGGGCTCCGGTCACCACGCCTAGTAGGCCGGACATTATCGCAAAGGCAATCCCGCTGACAAATAGCTCGGCCGACGCGGAAAACAGGTTGACCAAAGGATGGGAAATCAGGTCGATCAGATGCTCGGGGCCATGCCAGCCAACGGCTGCGATATTGTGGACCAGCAACCCGCCGCCGACCCAGGCCATGGCAAGCGTGCCGATCACCGAGATGCTTGCCAACAATTTCGGCATGAATAATATCAGTCCGCGGCCAAAGGAGGCCACGACGCCTTCATTCTCTCTTGCCAGATGAAGGCCGATGTCGTCCATCTTCACGATCAGCGCGACTGCGCCATAAACGGCGATGGTTATCACGATCCCGATCAGCGCGAGAATGACAGCCTGTTGCCACCAGGCTTGATCGGTGAGTTCCGACAGGGCGATAGCCATGATCTCACCTGATAATATCAGGTCGGTGCGGATCGCGCCGGAAACCATTTCCTCTTCCCGGCCATGACCTTCGATGATTGCGGGCTGATCGTGCTTAGTCGACTCGTCGACATGAAACCATTCCAACACTTTCTCGGCGGCTTCGTAACAGAGAAATAGGCCGCCAATGATAAGGATGATCGGGATCAGGAATGGCGCAAATTGACCAAGCAACACCGCGGCGGGCAACAGAAAGACAAGCTTGTTCTTGAACGATCCCTTGGTGATTTTCCAGATCATCGGCAATTCGCGCGACGGGTCGAAGCCTGTCACATAGGTTGGGGTAACCGCCGCATCATCGATCACCACGCCGGCCGATTTGGTGCCCGCACGCGCAGCGGCGACCCCGATATCGTCTATTGACGCAGCGGCGACTTTCGCAATGGCTGCGACGTCGTCGAGAAGGGCTACCAGGCCTGTTGGCATGACACCTCGCAGTCGACACGGGGTGCTTCAGCGACGCGTTGGACTACTTCGCTGTACTCGCAATGACAGCCAAATTTTTTCGCCGGGAGGGCGTCACAACGGAATATTATCATGCTTCTTCCAAGGATTTTCCAGATGCTTGTTGCGCAGCTTCCGTAACCCGAGAGCCACTCTTCGCCGGGTCGAATGCGGCAGGATCACCTCGTCGATAAAACCTTTCTGCGCCGCGATAAATGGGTTTGCAAAACGCGCTTCATATTCGGCGGTGCGCTCGGAAATTTCTTCTGGTGTCTTGCCGCGGAAGATGATTTCGACCGCACCTTTTGCACCCATCACAGCTATTTCGGCGGTTGGCCAGGCATAGTTGAGATCGCCGCGCAAATGCTTAGACGCCATCACGTCATATGCGCCGCCATAGGCCTTGCGGGTGATGATGGTGATTTTCGGCACCGTTGCCTCTGCATAAGCAAAGAGGAGCTTCGCGCCATGCTTGATGATGCCGTTATGCTCCTGGCTGGTTCCGGGCAGAAACCCGGGAACATCGACCAGCGTCACGATCGGAATGTTGAATGCATCGCAATAGCGGACGAACCGTGCAGCCTTCTTTGATGCATTGATATCAAGGCAACCGGCGAGCACCATCGGCTGGTTGGCGACCACACCGACGGTGGAACCTTCCATCCGGCCAAAGCCGCAGATGATATTGCCTGCATGGGCGGGCTGGACTTCAAAGAAATCGCCTTCATCGACCATCTTGCGGATGACTTCGTGCATATCATAAGGCTGGTTGGCATTGGCCGGGATCAGCGTGTCGAGGCTATATTCCAGCCGGTCCCAAGCATCGGCGGTCGGCCGTTCGGGTACTTCTCCGCGGTTGGAAAGCGGCATGAAGTCGATAAAATCGCGCGCCGCCAGCAGCGCCTCGATATCATTATCATAAGCGACATCGGCAACGCTGGTCTTGGTCGTGTGCGTAACCGCCCCGCCCAATTCTTCCTGCGTCACAATTTCGTTGGTCACGGTCTTGACCACATCGGGTCCGGTGACAAACATATAGCTACTATCCTTCACCATGAAGATGAAGTCGGTCATTGCCGGTGAATAGACCGCGCCGCCGGCGCAGGGGCCCATGATCAAGCTGAGCTGCGGAACGACGCCGCTGGCGAGAACATTCCGCTGGAACACGTCGGCATAGCCGCCGAGCGATGCCACGCCCTCCTGAATGCGCGCCCCGCCGCTATCATTGATCCCGATGACTGGAGCGCCGACCTTCATCGCATTGTCCAGTACCTTACAGATTTTCTCGGCATGGCGTTCGGATAGCGATCCGCCGAAGACGGTGAAATCCTGAGAGAAGACAAAGACCAGGCGACCATTGATCGTACCGGAGCCGGTGACAACACCATCGCCCGCGATTCTCGTCTTTTCCATGTCGAAATCGACGCAATTATGTTCGACGTACATGTCTATTTCTTCGAACGAATCTTCGTCGAGCAAGATATGGATGCGCTCGCGCGCGGTAAGCTTGCCCTTGGCGTGCTGGCTATCGATCCGCTTCTGGCCTCCGCCGAGCATGGCTTCTGCGCGCTTGGCTTCCAATCGTGCTATAATATCTGACATTCAACCCCCGGCTGTGAATCACTTGGTGCGATATGCCCTAGTCAAAGAACAGCCGTTTAGGCAATCGTCAATAGTAATTAATCGTACGATTAAACCTGAGCTACGGCCGAGTATGCCGTAGCGTTAGTCTATTTGAACAGCACCAGCTCCTCGGCCATGCTCGGATGCAGCGCGACCGTATCGTCAAATGCCTGTTTGGTAAGCCCAGCTTTCACCGCGATTGCTGCTGCCTGCAATATTTCAGGGGCATCGGGGCCAATCATGTGCAAACCGAGAATCTTCTCAGTCGGATGTTCGACGATCATCTTGTAGAGACTGCGCTCCGCCCGATCAGCAAATACATTGCGCATCGCCCGGAAATCGGATGAATAGACTTTGATATTGCCATATTGCTCGCGCGCTTCGCTTTCGGTCAGGCCGACCGATGCTATTGGTGGCTGGGAAAAGACCGCCGAAGGAATATTATCATAGTCAACGGTGCGCGGGTTACCGCCGAAGACGGTATCGGCAAAAGCCTGCCCTTCGCGGATCGCAATCGGGGTTAGCTGGACGCGGTCGGTCACATCGCCGACAGCATAGATATTGCCCACATTGGTCTGGCTATAGTTGTCGACCATGATTGCATCCTTGTCATTAATTGCAACGCCGGCATTTTCCAGACCAAGTCCTTCGATCTTGGGCTGCCGGCCGGTTGCGGCTAAAACCACATCAGCGCGCACCGGCGTGCTCTTGCCGTTCATATAAACGTCCAAGGCGCCGTCATCCCGCTTTTCGATCTTGTCGAAGGTACAGTTGAACTTGAAGCTGATGCCCTTGGCGAGGGATATCTGGATCAGCCGGTCGCGGACGCTTTCATCATAACCGCGCAGGATGATGCCAGACCGGTTCACAACCGTGACTTCGCTGCCCAGCCCGTTGAAAATCCCGGCGAATTCATTGGCAATATAACCGCCGCCGGAAATGATGATCGCTTCAGGCAGTTTCTCGAGATGGAACATGTCGTTAGATGTCGACATATGTTTACTGCCCGGAAAATCGGCCACGGCGGGCCACGCCCCGACCGCGATCAATATATATTTTGCGGTCACGGTCTTGCCGCTGGCCAGTTTGATTTCATGCGGTCCGGTCAGCTCGGCCCGTTCGAGAATGATCTCGACGCCGTGATTTTTTAGCGTCTCAGTATAGGCATTGTTCAACCGATCAACGTCCTTGAGTACATGATCGCGCAAGGTCAGCCAGTCAAATTTGGCATTCTCCCACGTCCAGCCAAAATTTTTGCCATCTTCCAAATCTTCTGAAAAATGGGAGCCATAGACCAGCAGCTTCTTGGGCACACAACCGCGAATGACACAGGTTCCGCCAACCCTATATTCCTCGGCCACCGCTACTTTTGCGCCATAGGACGCCGAAACCCTAGCGGCCCGTGTTCCGCCGGAACCTGCTCCGATAACGAACAGGTCATAATCATATTCAGCCATCTATATTTCCTTGTGTCAGGGTCCGAAGGCTCGCTTTTTGAGTTCTTCGGTCGACGCGTCCAACCTGTTATCATCCTCGGCCGCCAGCTTGCCTGCCATTTGCTTGCCCAGCTCCACGCCGAATTGATCGAATGGATTGATATTCAACAATGCCGCATTCACAAAAGTCCGCTGCTCGTAAAAGGCCAGCAACGCACCCAATGTTCGTGCATCCAGGTCTTCCAGTAATATGGTGACCGATGGTCTGTCACCCGGATAATTTCGATGACTGTCATCGGATTTTTTGCCGGACATCAACGCCGCGCCCTGAGCGAAGCAATTTAGCAGCAGACCATTATGATGGGCCGGGTTGAGAGAATCTCCCGGTTCGATGACCGCGAGAAACTCGACCGGCACCAGATGGCTGCCCTGATGCAGCAGCTGAAAAACCGCATGTTGGGCATCGGTACCGACACCGCCCCAGACGATCGGGCTTGAATGCAGCGAGAGCGGCTGACCATCCTGCGTCACCGATTTGCCATTGCTCTCCATTTCGAGCTGCTGGAGATAGTCGGGAAGCAGGCCCAGGCGATCTTCATAGGCAAAGACGGCCCGCGTCGCGCATCCGCGAACTTGGGTATAATATTGATCGGCAAAGGCGGCGAGTACCGGAATATTTTGTGCCCACGGGGCATCCCGAAAGTGCTGGTCCATGGCCGCAGCACCAGCCAGCAAATCTTCGAACACGTCATAGCCGAGCGTCAGGGCGACGCTGAAACTGATCGAGGACCATAAGGAATAGCGCCCACCGACGGTTTCGGAAAAGGGTAGGACGCGCGTTTCATCGACGCCCCATAATACCGCCTGTTCTGGATCGGCGGTCAGCGCCACCACCTGCCCCAGCGGATCGGCGACGCCCTGCTCGCGCATCCAGTCGAGTACCGTTTGCGCGTTCAGCAGCGTTTCTGCCGTAGTGAACGTCTTGGAAGCGATGACGAGCAAAGTCTTGCCAGCATCAAAACGCTCCAGAACGGGCTCAAGCGCCGAGCCATCTATATTGGACACAACCGCGAGATCATATTTTTCATCACCGAGTTTCAGCGCTTGGTACAGCATTTTGGGACCCAAAGCCGAACCACCAATGCCGAGATGGATGATCTGTGTGAATGCGCCGAGAGCACCGGAATCAATGACCTCGATCAGGCCTTTCATCCGCTGGTGCAGCGCATTTGCATTGTTGACGCTCGCCTCTTTACCTATCCCGCGTTCGGCACAATGTTCGGCTGCCCTGCCTTCGCTGATATTGATCGGTTCTCCCGACAATAATGCATTCACTTTTGCCGGTAGACCTACATCATCCGCCAATCTTTGAAAGGCGGCCACTACCGCCTTGTCAAGATGGGTTTTTGAAAAATCAAAATAGAGGCCCGCCTGTTCCAGTCCGAGATTGGCGATCCGATTCTCATCTTCGTCGAACAACTGGTTTAGCGTGCTTTGCGGAAGCGCCTTGATCGTCTGCCAATGGTCTGAAGTCATTCAATCATCCAATCTTTCCGAAAGCCGCCCTGCCCTATCCCTCGGACAGACAGGCCTCAAGTTGAAAATCACAGTCGATGGCAGATCGCAAGAAATCTTGACGTCACAGCCAATGTCGGCAAAGGGGCGCCATGACGCGAGAGAAAGCAAAACGATCGGAAATGCGCGACTTTGTCGCGTTCCTAGTAAAACTGGCTCTATTCATCCTGATATTGCGCAGTTTCATTATCTCGCCATTCAATATTCCCTCGGAGTCGATGCAACCGCGTCTGGTAGTCGGCGACTATCTGCTAGTGGCAAAATGGCCCTATGGCTTCTCCAAATACAGCCTTCCTTTC
>JABMNS010000217.1 GCA_013204445.1 Sphingomonadales bacterium | reverse complement strand
GTTCGGTCCGAAGACCAATCGCGATTTCCTGATCGATGCACTCGGCCGATCGGATTTTGTGAAGGGCGACGCGACCACCGCCTTCATCGCCGAAAATTATGGCCAAGACGGCGTCGATCTCGGCCCACACGATTTTTCTTCCTATGCGATTGCGGCGGTGATTCATCACAAGCTGCGGCAACAGGCGGCGCACCGGCTGGCGCTCAACGTCAATCCGGAAATGCTTGACTGGTCAAACACCGGTGCGCTGGAAACCGTGGTGCAATATGCCGATGGCGAGGATGCCCAGACCATCCATGTCCATGTCGACCGGCCTGGACATTATCGGGTCATCGCCGGCAAAGAAGCCGTCGAGGTAGACTTGATCAGCATGACCGCTGACCGTGCAAAATTGCGGGTAGATGGTCGCACAATCGAAGCCATTTATTATGACGATCACCGCACTCTCTATCTGGCGCTTCCCAACCGGTCGCTAACTGTCACCGATCAGACCGGAATCAGCGTGATGGAAGATGCCGGTGGCGGCGGCACCGTGGTCGCGCCGATGCACGGGCTATTGCTCGAGATATTGGTCGAAACCGGAAAGCGGGTCGCCAAGGGTGACAAGCTGGCCGTGCTCGAGGCAATGAAAATGCAGCATGAGATACTCGCGGAAATCGACGGGACGGTCGAAACCATCGCGGCCACGGCGGGCAAGCAGATCGCGGCCGATGATTTGATCCTGGAGATTGTCGCGGATGAGGAAGAAGAAGCAGAGACGTAAAAACTGTCCTCAGTGCCTCGTCGATAGAAGTGCTTCGACAGGCTCAGCACAAAAAAAATAAAGGCCATCACATGAATAATAAGATCTGCGACATGCTCGGCATCGAATTTCCACTCGTTGCTTTTTCTCACTGCCGCGATGTGGTGGCCGCTGTCTCCAGAGCCGGCGGTATGGGCGTGTTCGGCGGCGTCAATTGCTCGCCGGAAATGCTCGAAGAGGAACTGAGCTGGATCGACGCCCATGTCGATGGCAAGCCCTATGGGCTGGATATCATCGTCCCGAACAAGGTCGAAGGGAAAGGCGAAAAACTCGATACCGAAGCCGTGCTTGCATCGATTCCGGAAGAAATGAAGCAATTTACCAATGAGATAATGCAGCGCCATGGCGTCGACGCCGGGCGTATCGCCGAAGACATCGAAGCAGTCCGCCGGGAACAAGTCGCTTTCACCGATAATTTGCGCGGCGGGACGGCGGCGGCAGTTCTGGAGGTCGCTTTCCGGCATCCTATCAAACTCATTGCCAATGCCCTGGGTATCCCGCCGCAAGTGATGCTGGAAATGGGGCAAAGCCATGGTGTTCCAGTCGCGGCTCTGGTCGGGACCAGAGACCATGCGATGAGTCAGGTCGCGGCAGGCGTCGACATCATCATTGCAGTAGGCGGCGAAGCGGGCGGCCATACCGGTGATATTTCCACCATGGTGCTGATCCCCGAAGTCTGCAACGCGCTAGCCGAGATTGGCGATAATACGCCAGTGCTCGCAGCTGGCGGCATCGTAACGGGCGCCCAGATGGCTGCGGCAATGGCGATGGGCGCAAGCGGCGCCTGGTGCGGCTCGGTCTGGCTGACCACGGTGGAAGCGGAAACCAATCCGGTGGTGAAAGCAAAAATGCTCGCCGCCACCTCGCGCGATACGGTCAGGGCGCGGTCCCGCACCGGCAAGCCATCAAGGCAATTGCGCTCTCCCTGGACCGACGCGTGGCAAGCAGAAGATGCGCCGACACCGCTGCCGATGCCGTTGCAGTCGTTGGTCGCAGAGCCCCCACTGCGGATTATCGACAAGCTCAGCCAGGGCGACAATCAGGGCGCCAAGGATCTTGCCACCTATTGGGTCGGACAGGGCGTCGGTCTTATGAACGAACAAATGACTTCGGGGCAGGTGGTGCAGGGCTTCAAGGAAGATTTCATTACCGCTTATGAAAGGCTGGCCGCCAATCTGGAGGAATGACGATCGCCTATCCATCTTGAGCTTGTCGGGGTTTCGATTGCGCCATATGCTTCAGCGGGCTCTGCTGGAACGGAGCGGGGATTGAGGATCGCATGACAGAAGCAACGCAACCTTTGGCCGGGATCAAGGTCGTCGAATTTTCCACCATGATCACCGCCTCGCTAGCGACCATGATGTTTGCCCAGCAGGGTGCAGATGTGATCAAGGTGGAACCACCCGATATTGGTGATCCAATGCGCTGGCTCGGCAGTCAGAAAGCCGGTATCTCCGGCCTGTTTCACAATTGCAATCAAGCCAAACGGTCGATCACACTCGATCTCAAATCAGTCGAAGGCGTCGCTCATGCCCGGCAACTCTGTCTGCAGGCGGATGTGGTTATCCACAATTATCGCCCGGGCGTGATGGACCGGCTGGGACTGGGGAGCGAAGCTCTGCGCCAGGAAAAACCGAAACTGATCTACTGCGCCATCACCGGATTTGGTCATGAAGGACCGCTATCGGACCGGCCGGCCTATGATCATGTGATGCAGGCCATGGCCGGGTTCATGACCTTACAGGGACATCCCGAAGGCTTTGCCTACGTCAAAACCCTAATCTGCGACAAGATCACCGCCTATACCGCCGCACAAGCGATCACTGCGGCCCTGTTTGCCCGTGAACGTAAAGGGAACGGCCAACATATCGACCTGTCGATGCTCGAAAGCTGTGTTGCCTTTCTCTGGCCCGACGGCGGCATGCACCTGACGCTGCACGGCGAAGATGTTGCGCATGGCGCACCTTTTGCCGACTATTACCAGTTGCCGCTGCGGACAACCGATGGCGCCATCGCCTATGCAGCGATGACCGATGCCCACTGGGAGACGATATTTGATATCGTGGGTCGTGCAGATTTGAAGGCCGAAGAGAAATATAAGGGCATGGCCAATCGCAGCATCCATATGGCGGAACTAGCCTCGATC
>JABMNS010000216.1 GCA_013204445.1 Sphingomonadales bacterium | reverse complement strand
TTGCGGATGATCCATTCGCGGGTGTCGTGGATGTTGCGCCCGGTGGAGAGATCCATGACCGTGTCGGCGCCCCAGCGGATCGACCAGACCATCTTGTCGACTTCATTGGCGACATCGGATGCGACGGCGCTGTTGCCGATATTGGCGTTGACCTTGACCAGGAAATTGCGCCCGATCGCCATCGGCTCGGATTCCGGGTGGTTGATATTGTTGGGAATGATCGCCCTGCCCCGCGCGATTTCGTCGCGGACAAATTCCGGCGTGACATAGTCTGGGATCGAGGCGCCGAAACTTTCGCCGTCGCGGTGATATTCCTTCAATCGCTCGCGGCCGAGATTTTCGCGCTCGGCAACATATTCCATTTCCGGGGTGATGATTCCCTGGCGCGCATAATGCATCTGGCTGACATTGGCTCCCGGCTTGGCGCGCAGCACCTTGCGGCGGACATTCGGGAACGGCGCGACGCCGCCGGAGCGGTCGGGGCCGAGCTGGCCATTGTCTTCCGGCTTGACCTCGCGCTGGGTCACTTCCTCGACATCGCCGCGCGCCTTGATCCAAGGGCTGCGCAGCTCGTTGAGGCCGGTCTTGATGTCGATCAGCGCTTCGGGATCGGTATAGGGACCTGACGTGTCATAGACCCGGATCGGCGCTTCACCGCCCTCGAGGCTGATTTCGCGCATCGCAACGCGGATGCCAGAGCCGCTATGCGCCGCAACATGGACTTTTTTCGAGCCACGGATCGCGCCGGTAGTTACGCCAATTTCGGTTTTTGCGGGAAGGTCAGCCATCGATTATCGTTCCTTTGTCATTTCAGAACGAGGGCGGGATTTTGTTTAAAACCGCTCCCTCCCTCCGCCCGTAAGCCCTCTTTATTGAGGGGCGGGATCAGGTTCAGCGGGTCGCAGGGCGTTACACCTGCCTCTCAGTCAAACGACTCCCCGGGGATGGTCCAATGTTAGAGGCTTGGTGGCCGGATGTCATGCCAATTCTGGTCTTTGGCCAAGCGGCTTTATTTTGGCGGTGCCGCAGATTTATATTAGGCTCCCGTGAAACGATCTGCTAGTTTTTCGACAAAGCCCGCAGAGGCGCAATATGGAGCGGAAAATGACGGAATCGAATAAGGCCCAGCTGGATGTAATCATTGTGGGCGCAGGCTTTGCCGGCCTCTATTTACTTCATAAGTTCCGGCAGATGGGACTTTCCGTTCGCGCCTTTGAAGCGGGCGATGATGTTGGCGGCACCTGGCACTGGAACCGCTATCCTGGCGCGCGCTGCGATATTGAAAGCATCGACTATTCGTTCAGCTTTGACCCAGAACTAGAGCAAGAGTGGGAGTGGAGCGAAAAATATGCGACTCAGCCCGAAATCCTCCGCTATGCCAAGCATGTCGCCGAACGCTTTGACCTGCGCCGCGACATCACGTTTAGCGCGCAAGTGGAAACAGCAGTCTGGGATGAGGACGCATCGCGCTGGGACGTCACCACTGAAAAGGGGCAGACGGTCAGCTGCCGGCTTTTCATCATGGCGACCGGATGTCTTTCCCAGCCCAAAGATATTGATATTGATGGTATCGACAGTTTCGGCGGAGAGATTTACCGCACCCATAGCTGGCCGCATGACGGCGTCGATTTTTCCGGTAAGCGGGTTGGGGTCATCGGTACCGGATCATCGGGCATCCAGTCGATCCCACTGATTGCCGAACAGGCAGACAGCATGACCGTTTTTCAGCGCACCGCCAACTATTCCCTTCCGGCGCGCAACGGCCCCATTGCGTCAGAGAAGCTAGCGATCAAGCAACGCTATCAGGATTATCGGAAAGAAGCCCGCTGGACCAAGTCTGGCGTGCCGGGGAAAGAGGCAATGGACTTCGCGCTCACTGTGTCGGACGAAGAACGGCAACAGCGCTACGAAGAACTTTGGGCCAAGGGCGCGATACCCCATCTCGCTTCCGAATTTGCCGACATAATGCTCAGTGAGGAGGCAAATGGCACACTAGCCGAATTTGTCCGCAGCAAAATCCGTGGGGTTATTGAAGATTCCAACGTTGCCGATATTTTGACCCCGACGGAATTTCCAATCTGCACCAAGCGCGCCTGTCTCGACACCAATTATTATCAGACATTCAACAAGCCCAATGTCCATATTGTCGACATCAAGAAAGATCCGATCATATCGATCACCGAAACCGGGGTCGCGACACAGGATCAGAATTTTACATTTGATGCGATCGTCTTCGCCACCGGATTTGACGCGATGACCGGCGCGCTGCTGGCCATCGATATCAGGGGTCGCAACGGCCAAAGCCTGAAAGACAAATGGGCCGACGGCCCGGTCAGCTATCTGGGCCTGACAGTCGCAGGCTTTCCGAATTTCTTCATGATTACCGGTCCCGGCAGCCCGTCGGTGTTGTCAAACATGATCCTGTCGATCGAGCAACATGTCGAATGGATTGCCGATTGTCTGGACTATATGCGTAGAGAAAATCTCGATGTCATCGATGCCACAGCAACAGCAGAAACCGGCTGGGTCAAATATGGCACGGCGACCAGCGACATGACGCTCTTTCCGCTAGCAAAGTCATGGTATATGGGCGCCAACGTGCCCGGAAAACCGCGTGTGTGCCTGCCCTATGTCGGCGGTGTCGCCGCCTATCGCCGGGTCTGCAACGATGTCGCAACACAGGATTATCTCGGTTTCCGCTTCGATGGTCCGGGCGGTGCCCGCTGCCAGGATGGCCTGATCCGGCGTCAGCAGCCTGACGTGGTCGCGCTGCTGGAAATGCTGGCCGATATGGAACTGCCACCCTTTGAAAGCATGTCGCCGAAAATGGCGCGCACAGCATCATTTGCAATGAATGCTGGCAATCCTCCGGGGCCCGCGGTCGGTGAAGTGATAGACGGCAAATTTCCCGGAGCAGATGGTTTGCTCGACTATCGCCTATACCGGCCAGACAGCCCCGGTCCGCATCCCATCACAGTCTATTTCCACGGCGGTGGCTGGGTGCTTGGCGATCACACATCTGATGACGCTTTTTGCCGCGACCTTTGTGCGAATACCAATAGCATCATCATTTCCGCCAATTAGCGCCACGCGCCAGAAGCGCGCTTCCCCGCCGCAGCAGAAGACGGCTTTGCCGCCGTCAAATGGGCTTCCGGAAATATCAAGACGCTCGGCGGGATCGCCGGTGAACTGGCAGTTTGCGGCTGGAGCGCCGGTGGCAATATTGCCGCCGTGGTCTGCCAACTGGCCCGCGATGCCAATGGCCCTGATATCAAGGGCCAGGTGCTGATCACGCCGGTTGTGGATGGAGGCGACAGCAGCCCATCGATGACCGACAATGCCGAAGGCTTTGTGCTAACCAAGGCCCTGATGGACTGGTTCTGGGATCATTATGCCGATCCATCCGAGCGCGCAGACCCGAAAGCCTCTCCTTTGCTCGCACCGGATCTTTCCGATCTCCCGCCGGCGCTGATCATCACCGGCGAATTTGATCCGCTGCGTGATCAGGGCAAGGCCTATGCCGAAGCGCTTGTTGATGCAGGAACCCAGGCACGCAATATCACCTATCCAGGCCAGATCCATACGTCTTTCACTGCAGTGGGGGCAATCCCGACCGCGAACGACGCACGGCAGGAAATCGCTGCGGCGCTGCGACACTATTTCAAGATAATGGAGCCGGCCTGAAACAATGCCGGGATAGAACCCTATCAACCCATTTGAAGCCGCACCAGCGCGGCAAATATGGCACCGAGACCGATAGCAATCGAAAGACCTGCCCAAAGACGATTGGACCCGCTCAGCAATTTACTGGCGAAATTTAGAAACCAGTCGCCAATAGCCAGGATCAGTGCGCCTTCAATGAATATCCATGCGCCGAGCACGGTTATCAATATTGAAAGCAGGTCGCTGGGCTTCAAGGGATTGACGAGATAAATCGTCGCTCCGAGCGCCAGAGTGACCATGCCGATCACAAATTGCAGTGCTCTGCTTTCGCGCAATTCCTGCACCATTTTGGCCCAGAAACCGGGCCGCCTAAATTCGCCTATGCCCGCGGCAACGGCATAGAGACCGATAAAGAAGATGATCCATCCGGTGATATTGCCTGCATGGCCCATATTGTTTTTCCTTCTGTCCCAATGGAAAAAGAGTGCATTCAGGATAGCTGAAGACTATGATGAACGGCAGAGCAGGCCTAGAGTGAAGTATGCCCGCCCGGATCAGGCCTGACCTCGCCAGCCAATCATTATCAGCCAGCCATTAGAACGTATAGCCGATACCTATCGCGCCAAATAATTGATTGGCACTGCCACGGATCGATGTAACCGGGGATCGTTTTGAATCACCGAGCATTCGGGAATAGCTGCCGAGGAAAATCAGACCCCAGCCGCCGTTGGTGGCGTCACCATCGAGATCGACCGCCGTCAACATGGTCGCCCCGACATTTTTCCAGCCGCTGGTGGCAGTGAAGACGGGCAGACCACTGGCCAACGATCCGGCGGGCGAAATGCTGAAATAATAATTAGCATAAGCATCGTCGACATATTCGGCGCTGATCGCCAGGCTGGTTAAAACACTTCGGCTGAGCGGCGTAAAATAGGTCAGGCTGGGGAAGACGACCATGCCGTCATGCGCGCCGGCGACATCCCAACGCAGATCAACCTGGCCGGTCAACGAGTCATAGGGGTTGAGCACGCGATTGGCCTGAATGCCCGCGAAGGGACCCACTTCGATGGCGAAGTCGAGTTTTCCGAGAGAACTAACCACAGGGTCTTTGATCGAATTTTGTCGATCAAACCGCGCTCGGACTACCGGACCAAATATGAAATCAACCTTCGCTCCCTCGCGGTCTGGAATGAAATCAAAGGCAATACCCGGACCACGCGGTTGAAAATCTATGCCGCCCAGACTGCCTAGAACAACCGGTAGCGGAGAAATGGTGTAATTGTCCGACCCCTCATAGCTGGAACCGACCGCTATTCCGATGCCTGCAGTCAAATAATCGTCGTCAAAGACGGACTGTTCAACCGACATTGGTGCCGGGTCTTCCTGCGCCAGCAGCGGACACGATATGCCAAGACCTAGAGAAAATAAGGCGGCGCACCAAAATATGTTCAAGTTTTTCAAGACTGATTCCCAACTGGTTGCGCAACGGTTAAGCGTGAACGACTTAACAGCTTCATGATCAGTATAGTGCTCCATTTTCCCTTTGGCAAAGTGTTGCTATTTAGGCAGACCCTGTTGAAAAACTGCCTGCAGGGCAGCAAAACATTGCTGATACACCGCGATGATCCGAGATTTCATCGAAATACTGCGTTCATCCAAACCGATTGGATATCCTTTTCCATCCGGTCGTTCAAGGCACGAACCGGCGACCATCGCCGTATCCCGTTACGCCAATTTGGTCGAGAATATTGGTCGTCAGGGCCACATGGCCTCGCATAGCTCTTCATTCCTCGGCATCAAGCTTGCCCAGGTTTTAGAGAATCGTGCTGCTTATGCCCAATTTCCCGATATCATGCAGAACTGCAGCGCGGCACCCGGCGGTGATACGCTTCCATTACCAATATTTCGGCAATCCTGTCAGCGATCATCCTCACCCGTGCACTATAGCCTGCTGTGTCAGGGCTTTTGGCATCAATAACCTGGCCAAAGGCCAAAATGATATCATCGAGATAATCCTCGTCGACGACAACATAATGCCGCCAGAATACTAGTGAACGTTTAATATCCGACAGATTATAGGATATATTTCATACGCACTGCATAATGTGCATCCTGCGCGCCAACAGTAAATTGAGCCGACTGGAATTTGGGCGGACCCATCCCGATTTTGGGATTGCGGGAAAAGCCGAAGCCTTCGCGCGGCAGGAACAGCCGCAGATCCATTTTCCCATTGGCATTTTCATCATGAATCAGCGCCACGGCATATGTACCGGGCTTCACATTGGCAATCTGAATGGCGTCTGCCTGGATAGCGGAAACTTTCAGCTTGCGCGCGTTCTTGTCCTTGCTGCAGTCCGGAAAATATTTTGGATTTGCACTTAGACAGACCAGCACATTGCCTTTTTCGGAGCGCAAACCGGTGACGGCTAGATCAATCGAGGCCGAGATCGCCGGTGCGACCAACACGACCGGTGCTTCACTCGCGGACGCGTTTGCTCCGAGCAGAAGCACCGAAACTGCCGCCAAGATCGGCAAGGCCGATATCCGTGCCACAGACCTTGTCCCAAAAGCGAAAATATAAGCCATAATTACCTCTGTATGATTCATGATGTTTTTCATGATGGGTTGCGGTTATGAGCCACTGCCCTAACCTGCCCTGAACAAGCCAGCGCGGGAACATCTCCCAACCCATATGATTAGAAACGCCCATAATCGTCATCACCAGAAAAACCAGCCCCAGAATGCCGACATGAATCGGTATTGCGACGACCAGAGCCGGAATCACGATTGCCCCGCTCATCGCCTCGACCGGGTGAAAGCTCATCGCTGCCCAGGCGGTTGGCGGACGACTGTCATGGTGAACCGCATGCGCGACCTTGAAGCATTGCGGCCGGTGAAACAACCGGTGGGTCCAGTAAAACCATGTGTCATGAAAGAAAAGATAGAGGAAAAGCGATAGGGGTAAATACCATAATGGGTAGATATTTAGATCGGTGTAAATCCTGGTCCAGCCGGCATTCTGCCAACCCCATGCGACAATCCCGGCGGGAACCCCATAGATCGCGGCGGAGAGGAGGGACCAGCGGATTTCACGCCCAATCTGGGGTTTCAAACTGTCATATTGGCCCGGGCGCACCCGATCGGTTAACCAGGCAAAAAATCCGCTGGTCAGCAGATAACGCCCGCCGACGATCAATGTCATGGCGACAGCCGAGATCAGGATAGCTAGGGCATATTCCATGGCAGAGGAATATGTTGCGGATCGCTAGGGAGCAAGGCTTAAAACATAAATCGCCTACATGCTTTCAGACAGGCTTTCCCATGCCCCCACCATCGGCTAAGGCAAAGTTATGCCGAAGCATACACGTCCTTCAAACCAGTATGATCTGGCTATCGCTGGCGGCGGTCTGGCCGGTGGGTTGGTGGCGCTGGCGCTGGCGAAATTGCGACCCGGTCTGGATATCATCCTGATCGAGGCAGAAGAGCATTTTGGCGGCAATCATATCTGGTCCTTTTTCGAGAGCGATGTCGAACCGGAGCATCGCTGGCTGGTTGACCCGCTGATTTCCCGCCAGTGGGACAGCTATGATGTACATTTTCCCAAATATAGTCGCAGCCTGAGCAACGGCTATTGCTCGATAGAGTCAAAAAACCTTGATCGGCTATTGAGGAAATACTTACCGCCAGAGGCGCTGAAAACGGGGCAGAAGGCCAAAAGGGTCGAAAAGGGGCTGGTGCAGTTAGCGGACGGTGCAGAAATTGCGGCGCAGGCGGTGCTGGAC
>JABMNS010000215.1 GCA_013204445.1 Sphingomonadales bacterium | reverse complement strand
GGCATCAATAGCCGCTGCCTTACCACTTGGCAACACCCCAATAGTTGCGGGCCTAATTCTGGCGAGCCGCGCTGGTGAACGCGCCTATTATCCAGTTTGCCCGCAAGGAGCAAGAGGCAGTTATATCTAAGCTTCGAACAGCCTTTTTACCCATCCATGATCGTCCGGCGCAATCCCGCGCTGGATATCGACCAACCGCCGCCGTAATTTTTCGGTCAATTGACCGCCACCGCCACCGCCGATAGTGAATTCACCGCCGCTGGACCGGACGGTTCCGACAGCTGTGACAACCGCTGCGGTGCCACAAGCAAAGGTTTCGACCAGCTTTCCGCTAGCGGCATCGGCTTGCCATTTATCGATTGCATAAGGCTCTTCAATCACTGTCAGGCCCTCTTCTCGGGCGAGAGTCATGATCGAATCACGGGTAATGCCTGGCAGGATTGTTCCGCCGAGTGGCGGCGTTATAAGCTTGCCATCGTCCATGACGAAAAACAGATTCATGCCGCCCAGTTCTTCAACCCATTTATGCTCGGCCGCATCAAGAAAAACGACCTGGTCACATTCTTTCTCTATCGCTTCGGCCTGCGCGATCAGGCTGCCGGCATAATTGCCACCACATTTGGCTGCGCCGGTGCCGCCGGGTGCGGCACGGCTATAATGTTCAGACACCCAGATGCTGATCGCCGAAGCGCCGCTCTTGAAATAGCCGCCAGCCGGGGAGGCGATCACCAGATAGAGATATTCCTTGGCCGGACGGACACCAAGAAATACTTCGCTCGCGAACATGAACGGACGCAGATAGAGCGAGCCACCTTCGACCAAAGGAAACCATTCACGGTCGATATCGACCAGAGCCTCGACCGAATCTAGGAAAAGCTGCTGCGGCAGTTCCGGCATCGCCATACGCCGGGCCGACGCCTGAAAGCGTTTCGCATTTTCTTCGGGGCGAAACAGAGCCGTCGCGCCATCGGCCAGACGATAGGCCTTCATGCCCTCGAATATTTCCTGAGCATAATGAAGTACCGAGGATGCGGGATCCATTAATATCGGCTCACGTTTGGTGATCCTGGCATCGTGCCAGCCATCGGTTTCGGTATAGCGGATCATGGCCATATGGTCGGTGAACAATGTCCCGAAACCCGGATTCTGCAGAAGTCTCGTCCGCTCGCTGGCATGCACCGGCGTAGCGCTAGGCTCCAGGTTAAATTTCAGGTTTTTCATATCTGCCATATACTGCCGCTTTCGCTGAGTTTCATGCCGACCATTGGAAGAATTGGAAGCATAATTCAATTGTCTTGCAATCCCCTAATCAGCCTGTCAAGATACGTCAACATGACTGACGTATCTCGCCCTGCCATATCCCCCGGTGCCTCTCCGCTTTTTCTGCGCGAAGACGAGGTTCGCCGGGGTATTGAGCTACTCTATTTCGGCTATACCAGACTGACCAATGCGATTGATCAGGAACTCGGGAAACAGGGCCTGGGCCGAGCCCACCATCGAGCGTTATATTTCATTGCGCGAAAACCCGGTCTGACCGTGGGCGAACTGCTGAAATTGCTGGCGATCACCAAACAGTCACTCGGCCGGGTGCTGAAGGAATTGCAGGACCAGGGTTTTATTTTAACATCGCCCGGTGTCGTTGACCGACGCCAGAAATTGCTGCGCCTGACTGAAAAAGGGGAAGGACTGGAAGCCGAACTATTTCGCCAACTGCGCGAGAAGCTCTCTTCCGCTTATGTTTCTGCCGGCCAGGAATCAGTCACCGGTTTCTGGCATGTTCTGGAAGGCCTGGTCCCCGAAAGCGACCGCAAAATGGTGCTAGACTTGCGAGGGGACAATAGCTGAGACTGGGCTAGAGCCAGCCAGTACGCCTCAGGCTTCTCCGACCGTATCGACCATCGCATGCTCGATCGCATCCTTTGGACTTTTGTCGCTCCACAAGACAAATTGGAACACCGGGTAAAAACGTTCCCACTCTTCAATCGCCAGATCGACAATCGTCTGGGCCTGATCCAGACCCAGCATGCCGCTGCCGCCGAGCAGGGTAGCATGACGGAACAGCAGGACATTATTGTTCGACCAAAGATCGAAATGGCCCAGCCAAAGCTGCTCATTGATCAGTCCAAGCGTCTCGTAAATGACGCTTGTTTTTTCCTCAGGAACCCGGATTTTAGGCAATAACAGGATTTGAAGGACATGATCCTCGTTCCGCCAGATGGCGCGCATCTGATAGCTGGTCCAATTGCCCTTGATCTCAACCGAAAGCTCGTCATCGCCGACATGATCGACCGACCAGCCGCGCGCCTCGAAAAAGGCCGCCAGCATATCCACGGGCGGTGCTTCATCCTGATCAAGCTCTTCCCATTGGTCGTCAAGCATCGCGGTTCCAGATCCTTTGCAAATAGATCCTAGTGGCCCAGTCCTCGGATCAGGGCAAGGCGAGCAAGCGTCGGACTTCACATTGTTTGTGGGAACGCTGTGGATAATGCTTGGCGATCAATCGCCGATCAGGGAGGCGATCAGCCGTCGTTTTTGGGAGTGGCCGTCTTCCGTGCAGCCGCTTTTGGCGCTGCCGGCTTGCGTGCGGCAGGCTTCTTTGCCCGGGCAGCGGTGCCCTTTTCCAGCGCATCAACACGTTTCTTCAGCGCATCAGCTTCAGCGCGGGCCTTGGCCGCCATTTCCTTCACCGCTTCGAATTCATCACGCGATACAAAGTCCATGCCACCGAACCATTCCTTGGCGCGTTCCCGCGCACTGGCTTCAGCTTCGCGGCCGACGCCAGCCATCGTTCCGGCAAGACCATTCAATACTTTGGAAAGGTCATCGAAAAAGCGGTTCTGGCTTTGCATTTCATTAAACTCCGTCACTGCCCTTTCGGGCCTAAAAAAATATTACCCTATATCTGGGTTCTCGCCGCCGGAACGACAAGGGTTTCCGCTCCCGGATTCAACCATTCAATCTGTTTATTGAGGACCGCCGCGAAACACAGCCATGCCAGATAGGGTATCATCAACCTGGCGGCGGCCTTACGGATCCGGCCAAAAACCAGCGTCGTCACCAGCGCCATCAC
The DNA here is from genome assembly GCA_013204445.1 of Sphingomonadales bacterium. Taxonomy (GTDB): domain Bacteria; phylum Pseudomonadota; class Alphaproteobacteria; order Sphingomonadales; family Sphingomonadaceae; genus Parasphingorhabdus. The sequence continues at coordinate 2,152 of JABMNS010000215.1, read as the reverse complement.
GAAGATAATAGCCAGAAACCAAAAAGCTGCACTAACCTGATGCATGCCGAAAAACAGGATTGGCCAGAACAGGTTGAGTGCATATTGCAACAGATAAAGGACAATTGCCGGGCCGCGCAAAGGCGCGCCACGGGCGTGCAGCACCATCGAAAAAGCCGTCCCCATCATTGTATAGAGCAGCGCCCAGGCGGCGCCAAATGCCCAGCCCGGTGGTTGCGCCGCCGGCTTGATCAACGCCTGGAACCAACGATTTTCTTCACCGGAATTTGCAAACTGGCTGAATGTGAACCCGAGAAGGATCGTGATCGGCACGACGAACAATATCCACCGCAACAGGGACATTCGCAGCTGACCTTTTGAAGCAATCTGATTCACAGGGGCAGCATCCTTGATCGAAAATTACACGAATCGTGCGGGAGGCTTGTGCCTGAAGCCCCCATGCTTTTAGCAATTTCTCGGCATTTAGCTAGCGTTATGCCTTTGTATTCATTGCATCGGATATCCGGAGAAAATTATCGCCACCCTTGGTATTTTCCGCTTCATAGCCATGTTGACCGGACAGGAATATCCGGATGGAAACGTAGCAAAGCTTTGATTGTGACAAACAGGACGGACTGCTAGGTGCTTGCTCATGAACGATAAAACCAATTCCGTCGAAAAAGACACCCCTCCCGCACCGCTGAAGAAGATTGGAAATCTGCGGATGGTGTTCGATCGCGCCGTCCATTATCCGAAACAAATAACGTTCGCTTTGCTGGCGCTTTTCGTTTCCGCAATGGCAACGCTAGCGATACCGGCGGGCTTCAAAACCATCATCGACAAAGGCTTTATGGCTGGAGGCGGCGATGTCGCCCCCTATTTTCAGGGCCTTTTGGGCATAGTCGCGGTTCTGGCTGTGGCGACGGCATTTCGGTTCTATTTTGTCAGCTGGCTGGGAGAGCGGGTCGTCGCCGACCTACGGCTGGCTGTGCAGAGCAATTTGCTGCGGCTGGCTCCGGGGTTTTTCGAAGAGAACCGGCCATCGGAAATCGCGTCGCGGATGACCGCGGATACCGCAATTATTGAGCAGGTGGTCGGGACCACCGTGTCTGTGGCCCTGCGTAACATCGTCATCGGCATCGGCGGGATCATCTATCTGTTCACCCTTGCCCCTGCGCTGACTGCCGGACTGCTGCTTGCCATTCCGGTGATCATCCTGCCGATCGTTTTTATCGGCCGAAAACTGACCAATGTATCTCGTTCCAGCCAGGACCGGGTGGCCGACGTCGGAGCGATGATTGCTGAGGTTTTGGGCGCAATGAAAATTGTTCAGGCTTTTGGCCAGGAAAAGCGAGAACACGAGCGATTCAGCGGCGCGGTCGAGGCGACCTTTGATACTGCCAAGCGGCGGATCCGTCTGCGAGCGGCGATGACTGCGATCGTGATCGGGCTGATCTTTACTGGCATCACCATGTTGATGTGGCGCGGCGCCATCGGCGTGTCAGAGGGGACCATATCCGGCGGCACGATTGCGGCCTTTGTCATCACCGGCGGTCTAGTAGCGGGCGCCTTTGGCGCGCTTACCGAAGTCTATGGCGATCTGCTACGCGGAGCCGGAGCAGCAGGCCGGCTAGCAGAATTATTGTCCGAAATACCGGGCATCGCAGCGCCAGAAAATCCTATTGCCCTGCCGGTGCCATCGCGCGGCCAGATTGCGTTCGACAATGTCACATTTTCCTATCCAACTCGCGCTGACACGCAGGCGCTCGGCAATTTTTCGCTGACAGTTTCCCCGGGTGAGACAGTCGCGGTGGTCGGCCCGTCCGGGGCCGGAAAATCCACCCTGTTTCAGCTGGCCCAGCGCTTTTACGATCCGCAGAGCGGATCGGTACGGATTGATGGCGTAGCCCTGCCCTCGGCCGATCCAACGGAGATCAGGAAGCGCATGGCACTGGTGCCGCAAGAAACCGTATTATTTGCCGCATCCGCCCGTGACAATTTGCGTTATGGCAAATGGGAGGCAACCGATGAAGAAATATGGGAAGCCGCGCGCGTTGCCAATGCCGAGCAATTCCTCCGTGCCCTGCCCGAGGGACTGGACAGTTTCATGGGCGAGGCGGGAACCCGTCTGTCCGGCGGACAACGCCAGCGCATCTCGATTGCGCGCGCGCTG
>JABMNS010000214.1 GCA_013204445.1 Sphingomonadales bacterium | reverse complement strand
CTCGAAGGGCTAAACTTGCGCGGGGTTGCTGTGCATATCGGTAGTCAGTTGCAGCGGCTCGAACCGCTCGAACAATGCTATGCGAGAATGGGCGAACTGATCGCACAGTTGCGGAGCGCGGGGCATGTAGTCACTCATGCCGACTTGGGTGGCGGTCTGGGCGTGCCCTATAAGCCGGAAGACAATCCGCCGAGCCCGGCAGAATATGGCGCTATGGTTGCGCGGGTGACCGGCGACTGGGATGTTACGCTGATGTTCGAACCCGGCCGGGTCATCGCCGGGAATAGCGGCGTTATGATCACCAAAGTAATCCGGATCAAGCCGGGCGTGAACAGCGATTTTGTGATTGTTGACGCGGCGATGAACGACCTGATGCGCCCCGCCATCTATGACGCGTGGCATGATTTTGAAGCGGTTGAACCGAGCGGAGAAAAGATGGTCGCTTCGATCGTCGGTCCGATCTGCGAAAGCAGCGATGTTTTTGCCAAGGAACGGCTTGTCGACCGCGTCCATACCGATGATCTGGGCATCTTCCGTACAGCTGGAGCCTATGGCGCGACCATGGCGAACACCTATAACAGCCGACCTCTGGTACCTGAAGTATTGGTTGATGGTGATCGCTATGCCGTGGTCGCCGAACGGATCGAGCCGGCAACGATCATGGCAGCTGAACATGTGCCCGACTGGCTGAAATGAGGCAGTTACCGATCTTTGTGAATCTTCACGGACGCAAGGTCATTTTGCTTGGCACAGGAGAAATGGCTGATGCCAAAAGGCGCTTATATGAGCGCGCTGGAGCCGTGGTGGTCGATGATGAAGCGGCATTGGATGTCGCTCTTGCGGTGGTCGCACTTGAGGAGGATGATGAAGCCTTAGCTGCTGTAAAGCGTCTTAAAGCGAGAGGCTTTTTAGTCAATGCCGTCGACCGATCAGACTTGTGCGATTACACGACACCGGCGATTATTGACCGCGATCCGGTGCTGATCGCGATTGGTACCGGCGGGGCTTCCGCGGGGCTTGCCAAATCCCTGCGCCAGAGATTGGAGCAATTGATACCGGGAAATCTGGGTGGTCTAGCCAGCGGTCTTTCTGCTGCGCGGGAGAAGATTAAGCAGATTTGGCCCGATGGCGCCCAGCGCCGAAAAGCAATTGATGCTGCATTGGACCCTGGCGGCGCTTTGGATGTGTTGTCTTCGGGCTCCGAAGCCAATCTCGAAACATGGCTGTCCATGCCTTTCGTAAATGATCTTTCCGAGGTTGAGGATATGCTTCTGACCAGCGCCGACCCCGATGATCTAACCCTTCGGCAAGCCCGGTTGCTGGGGCGAGCTGACCAGATTTTTGCCAGCGATGAAGTGCCGAAAAGCGTGCTGGACCGCGCCAGAGCGGATGCGGAACGGTTCGGCCTCGCGCTTTGGGACGAGAATCCGGGCAAAGGTCTGGCCTTGAGAATTAGGATGAAGATATGATCTCAGTTCTGCCGGAGCTTGCAAAGACAGATATCGTCACCGTGTTGCAAACCGCTATGGCACCGGCGTTTCTGCTGGTCGCCCTGGGAGGGATGCTCAATATTTTCACCGGTCGACTGGAGCGGATCATTGATCGATCGCGGGTCATGCAAGGTCGGTATCTCGAAACGGAGGGAGAAGCGCATATTTTATGCGTCAATGAACTTCGGGACCTGCAGCTGCGCATTAAATATCTGAACAGCGCAATCTACTTCAGTGTGGTGAGCGCCATTGTTGTCTGTATTTTGATTGGTTTGCTGTTTGTCATGGGGCTGGTCAGCCATCCGGGATTGGAGCAAATCGTTGCGGGAGCTTTCATTGCAGCGATGATTTTGCTGTCTGTGGCTCTCATCCAATTTTCGCGCGAAGTGCGCACCGGTATTCGCGATTTCATGATCCGCGAAGAATATCTTGAAAAATCCGATAGAGCGGAATGAAAAGAGACTGCCAGTCCATCCGGACCGACAGCCTCTGAACATGGGTCAGCGGCAGGAAGTGCCGCTGCCGGGTTGCCTGACCCTTAGATCAATTTGCCCCCCGAACGGATTTTTCCGACCCCTGTGCTGAACCATGAGACATCGGACCACCTCCTTTCGCTTGTGAATAAAATACGAACTGTTGCATTGAAATTTTCTCCGCTGTTCGACGATCTAGGTGTGAATCAAATTCGACTCGCGAACAAGTCTTGAATTTTTTTATTTTGCTGTCACAATTATGCGTTCCGCTCGGATAAATAACGGTTCAGGCCCGGCAATCCTCCACCACACGACTGAATTCGGGCCAGACCGGGATGGCGAGCGATTCCAGGCCGCTGGTTTCGACGGCAAAGCGGCCGCGGCTATAGGCTATGCGGTCCATCATGATATCGCCTGGGGACACCGAAATGTCGGCATAGTCCGGGGTTCCACCATTATCGCCAGCGGGATAGGATTGCAGGCCTGCGCTGGCGCGCAGAACCATGGTGGCGCCGTTAGCAACCGAGCCGGAGCGCGACAGGAATAAACGCCGGGGTGATTGATCGCAGCGGATGATGAATATTGCATCTCTATCGACTTGGCCAAATAACGCCAGCGAGCCGCGCTCATCCTTTCGGTATACCCATGCGCCGGGGGTGATCGGCCAGTCAATCCATGCGCCTTGCTGTTGTGTTGGTGCGGGGGATGGTGCTGCGACCGGCTTGATCGGTTGCGGTGCAGGCGGCGATTCCGGCGGAGCGGTCGAGCAAGCCGTGAGCGCGAGCAAGACCAGAGGAAAGTAGAACGGGGCAGAAGTGATTCTCATAGCAAAGGAATATGGCCAAAAGCGCGATGCTAGGCTAGTCCTGATTTCCGATGACCCAGTCTGAGCCCAAAGTCGCGAAGCAACGCGTTGACCAGATACTGGCGGATCGCGGCCTTGCTGAAAGCCGCGCCAAGGCGCAAGCCTATATCATGGCTGGTCTGGTGACCGTGGCGGGCAAGAAAATCGACAAACCGGGGCACAAGATAGCGAGCGATGCAGCGATTGAGCTAAAGGGTAAAGATCATCCGTGGGTCTCCCGCGGTGGCATCAAGCTTGATCATGCGCTGCAACATTTTCATATTGATGTCACCGGCATGGTTGCCATAGATGTCGGCAGTAGCACTGGAGGCTTCACCGATGTGTTGCTGACGGGCGGCGCGGAAAAGGTTTACGCCGTGGATAGTGGCACCAACCAACTGGCCTGGAAGCTGCGGCAGGATGACCGGGTCGTGGTGCACGAGCAAACCAGCGCCAGGATTCTCACTGCGCAGCATATTCCGGAAAGAGTCGACATCATCGTCTGCGACGCCAGTTTCATTTCACTAGTCAAAGTGCTCGAACGACCTCTCCAATTTGCCAAGGAAAAGGCGATGCTGGTTGCGCTCATCAAGCCGCAATTTGAAGCCGAACGCTTCAATGTCGGGAAGGGCGGCGTTGTCCGAGACGAATCGGTTCGTCAGGCGACTTGTGAAAAAGTGAGAGATTGGCTGATCGCATCGGGCTGGGATATTCTGGGAATCACCGAAAGTCCGATCACCGGCCCAAAGGGAAATGTGGAGTTTCTCATCGGGGCTCAAAAAGCTTGAAACCAGCCGTGACGATGCTGGATTGCATCACATGGGTTGTTATTTTCGGTCCTTCTCCCTAGCTGGAGGCCTATGACGAAAACAACAGATGCCACCCTTATGCCAACCGTGCCGGACATTGGCGCGTCGATCCAGCGCTTGTCCGTGGACGGCTCCCTCTGGCTGACCAACCACTATGCAGAACTGATTTTTGCAGCTGCCATCGGCACTGGCATCTTCTTCCTGCTTGGCGCTATCAAGCGGCTCGCCGCGCGTTATATCCGCAACAATAGCGAACTGACCGGATATCGAACGATTGTTGGCACGGCGATTGCCCGAACCAGCAAATTTTTCATGTTGATGGTGTCGGCCGAACTCGTTGTGAGCTTCGCCAGCGCGCCATCCAGTTTCGACCGCGTGGCGCATGCGCTGTTCACGATTTCGATGGTGGCACAGGTTGCAATCTGGCTTCGAGAAATCATTCTCGGTCTAATTGTGCGCCGGACATCGCAGGACCCCGACCCGCATGAAACACTGGAAAATGCGATGACTTTGATCCGCTTGCTGGTCACCTTCGTGCTCTTTGCAATCGCGACGATCATGATCCTCGACAATCTGGGAGTGAATGTCACTGGCTTGATCGCGGGTCTCGGTGTCGGAGGCATCGCCATTGGTCTTGCCGCTCAAGGTATTTTTTCCGATCTGTTCGCGGCGCTGTCGATCATTTTCGACAAACCGTTCCGTCGAGGGGAAACAATCACCTATGACAACACCATCGGAACGATTGAAAAAATAGGTCTCAAAAGCACGCGGTTAAGAGCTGTGACTGGGGAAGAGATTATCATTTCCAATACCAATTTGCTGGATAAGGAAATCGTTAATATGACCCGTCTGGCAAGGCGGCGGACGCGTTTTGGCATCGGTGTTATTTATCAGACAAAGCCAGATGAAGCGCGCCGAATTCCAGGTCTGCTAAAAAAGATTGTCGAAGACAATGATGCGGTGTTCATTCGCTCCGGCTTTGTCGGCTTTGGCGATAGCTCAATCAATTTTGAACTCGATTTCGATATCATGAGCAGCGAGTATGACGTCGTCTATGAAGGACGCCACCATATCGGGCTGGCAATATTACAGACATTTAATGAAGAAGGGCTGGAATTTGCCTATCCGACGCAAACAACCTTCACCGCGGCGCCAGATGGCGACATGATTCTGCCATATCCCGAGGGCGGTTACGGCGCGCCAGCGAACGAGGGCTAGTGTTCCGTAACGGCAGCGCAGTGCAGAAAAAATCCCTTGTTAATTGCCCGATTAACGGGAACAATAAGCTCAAAACCCGACTCCGATATCAACCATAAAGGAATTTCATCATGCGTGATGCAGTCATCGTTTCCACCGCTCGCACACCCATTGGCCGAGCCTATAAGGGTGCGTTTAATACCACAACCGGCGCAACGCTGGGCCATTATTCTGCGAAAGCGGCCGTCGAAAGAGCGGGCATCGATCCCGGCACGATCGACGATGTCGTCTGGGGCAGCGCCCTGCAGCAAGGATCACAAGGCGGTAATCTGGCCCGGCAGGTCGCGCTGCGTGCAGGTTTCCCTATAGAAGTTCCCGGCATGACGATCGACCGGCAATGTTCCTCCGGCCTGATGGCGATTGCCACGGCGTCCAAACAAGTGACGCTCGACCGGATGGATGTGGTTGTCGGTGGCGGACAGGATTCGATCTCGACCGTGCAGACACCAGAAATGCGGGTGCAACCGGACCGCGAACTGCTCAAGATGCATGCCGATATTTATATGCCGATGTTGCAGACTGCCGAAGTGGTCGCCGAGCGCTATGGGATTAGCCGCGAAGCCTGTGACGAATATGCCCTGCAGTCGCAAATGCGCACGGCTGCGGCTCAGGATGCTGGCTATTTTGACGCTGAAATTGTCGAAGTAACGACCAGCATGGGTGTGCAGGACAGGGAAACCAAAGAGATTTCTCATGTCGAGGTCACGATAAGCAAGGATGAAGGCAACCGTCCCTCGACCACGCTTGAAGGTCTGCAGGGACTGAAGCCCGTTCTCGGCCATGGCAATATTGTCACGGCAGGCAACGCATCGCAGCTTTCCGATGGTTCTTCTGCCAGCGTTATAATGGAAGCAAAGGCTGCAGAGAAAGCCGGGCTCAATCCATTGGGGCGCTATGTCGGTATGGCTATCGCTGGCACCAAGCCCGATGAAATGGGCATTGGTCCAGTATTCGCGATACCCAAATTGCTTGAGCGCTTTGGTCTGAAGATGGACGATATCGGTTTGTGGGAGCTCAACGAAGCTTTCGCCTTGCAGGTGCTATATTGCCAACAGAAGCTGGGAATTCCTGACGAGCTTCTGAACGTTAACGGCGGTTCGATCTCAATCGGTCACCCCTACGGAATGACGGGCGCACGCTGCACCGGACACGCGCTGATCGAAGGCAAGCGGCGCGGCGCAAAATATGCGGTTGTCACCATGTGCATCGGCGGCGGACAGGGTGCGGCCGGATTGTTCGAGATTTTCTAGAATAACGATTAATGGGTCGGCGGGAAACTGCCGGCCCTTTTCTATCAGGGAGAGTATATCATGGCAGCAGTAGGCGTTATCGCAACATTAACCGTGGCCGAAGGCAAGAATACCGATTTTGAAGCGGCCTTTTCCGAACTGATGGCCGCCGTGCGGGCAAACGAACCGGGCAATGAATTTTATTCGGTTTTCCAGAGCAAGGACAATCTCCAGCAATATAAGGTGCTCGAGCGCTATGTCGATCAGGCAGCACTGGATGCGCATGGCAAATCGGAGCATTTTCGGGCAAGTGGTCCAAAGTTGGCGCCATGTATGGCGGCGGCTCCGGCGATAGAATATCTGGACGGAATCTAGCCCGCACTTTCTGCGGGCAAAATCCTGCCTGATCCAAACCGAAAGCCATCGATCCGGTCTATTGCAAGTAGCAAAGGGCCGTCGAGGTCGACCCATTGCGCAAGCTGTGCCAAAGCGAATGCTGGCTGGATTCCCAGCGATGTCGACAGCATGCAGCCGACCATGATTGTCATGTCTGCTGCTTGCGCCGCACGAGCCATCGCCATTGCCTCTGTCAAACCGCCAGCTTTGTCGAGTTTGATATTCACCGCATCATAGAAAGGCGCAATCCTCTGGACATCGGCGCTGGTGTGGCAGCTTTCATCGGCGCAGAGCGGAACCGGCGATCTCACTCCGCTGAGCAGATGATCCCGTCCGGCGCTGACTGGTTGCTCGATCAGTTCGACAGAATATTGCGCCAGCTGCGCCGCTTCGGCAGCAATGTCGAGATCGTTCCAGCTTTCATTGGCGTCAACGATTAGGCGGGCATCAGGCGCACCGTGATGAACGGCAGCAACGCGTTCATGGTCGTTCTCGCCCGACAATTTCAGTTTTAAAAGTTTGTGTCCATCGAGTGCAGCCTGGCGAGCATGGGCTTCCATGATCTCCGGTTGGCCGAGCGAGATGGTAAAGGCCGATATCAGTGGCCCTGGTTTGGGCAATCCGGCCGCTTGCCATAAGGGTATATTTTTTTTTCGGCACTCCAGATCCCAGAGCGCACAATCGAGGGCATTGCGGGCAGCGCCTCGCGGCATGTTCTGTAGTAGCACAGCGCGATCGAGATCCGGATGCTTGGCGGAAAATCGCATGATCTCTGCTGCACATTTTTCAGCATTTTCGCCTTCATAATAAATGGGTGTTGCTTCTGCCTGACCTTTGTGGGTGCCGTCTGAAATGTCACAAAGTACCACATCGACATAGTTTTTGGTGCCCCGGCTGATGATGAAGGAACCAGCGACAGGCCATCGTTCAACGGTGACAGAAACAGTAAGCCTCATACGGAGCTTCTAATGCGCGCTACCGAAAGCGTCACTCAATTTGTATGGGGTCGGCGCGGTTGCGATAAAGTCTTAGGTTTTGCCCCACCGGTTAATTGTTTGGCGATCGGCAGCTGTTGGGCTTCTGCTGAGCGACGCGCCATATATGTGTCGAGACCAATTTGTAGCGCAACCAGCATATATACAAACGGCTGGTAAGCGATACCGACGAACATTGCCCCGACGACGAAGATTATGTGACCGTGCTGCAAGGCAATGGCTAGGGGAGCCACCCATTGTTCGCCTTTCTTTTCGGATTTGGCATATTTACGTCGTACTAATTCCATCCGCCACAGACCGCCAACATGGATGATCAGCCACAGAATCAGGCCGGGATAACCCTGTTCGCCCAGCATTTCGAAATAGCTGCTGTGAAAAGCACGTGATTCGTCCTCGACAAGCCGCGCGTCGAGATCGTCCGGATCAATGCCCCATTCCTCATATTGAGTGACATCCACTTCAGACAATTCATAGGTCAGCTTGTTGATCCGGTAGACGTCAAAGCCGCCCCCAAATGGGTGTTCCTTCACGTAATCCAATGTCCATTGCCACACCGCTATCCGGCAGAATCAGCCTGGCTATGCAGCGGAGCAGCCGCTGGAAGAGTTTGATGATCTAAAGTTTTTCCGTACCCTGGCTCAGGTTCAAGGGCCATCACCGGTACGCGAATGGCGGGAAGTTGCGGTTCTGGCAGAGCGTATCGAGCAAGTCATCCGCGACTGGCAGCCGGACATTTTGCACGCCCATTCGCCCGCGCTCAATGGGCTGGCTGCCTTACGTGTCGCCGAGAAAACGGGCCTGCCGCTAGTCTATGAAATTCGGGCCTTCTGGGAAGATGCAGCGGTCGGCAACGGCACAGGCAAGAAAATAGCCCGCGTTACTGGTTGACGCGGCAACTGGAAAATCATGTTATCAACGGCGCCGATTCGGTCGCGGTGATCTGTGAAGGTTTGCGGTCCGATCTGATCGGACGCGGGGTAAAGCCCGGGAAAATAACTGTCTCACCCAATGGTGTCGATCTGGAACTGTTCGGGGAGCCATCGGCAGCTTTTATGACTATGAAGGACTCGACGATCTGATTGAGGCCATACCGCTGCTGCAGGCTTCCCACCCACAAGTGCATCTCCTGCTGGTTGGGGGTGGTCCGATGGAAGAGCCGCTGAAGAGCCAGGGCGAGCGGCTGGGCATAGGGTCTGCAGTCACTTTTACCGGTCGAGTGCCGCATGGCGAAGTCGAGCGCTATTATGGTTTGATGGATATCATGGTCTATCCGCGCAAGGCAATGCGGCTTACCGACCTGGTCACCTCGCTCAAGCCGCTGGAGGCGATGGCGCAAGGCCGGTTGGTTGCGGCATCGGATGTCGGCGGCCATCGGGAGCTGATCGAAGATGGTATCACCGGCACGCTGTTCCCTGCGGGTGATCCTGGAAAAGTCGCCGAAAAACTGGCTGGCTTGCTCGATAATAGAAGATCGTGGCCTCAAACTATTGAAATAGCTCGTAAATTTGTTGAGGCGGATCGTAACTGGTCGTCAAACATTTTGCGTTACACCCCTGTTTACCAAAGGTTGATCGCGCGCAAACCTTTCGAGCGAGCGGCCTGAGAGAGTGGAGAATGATGTGGACCAGATAGAACAGGATTTTGCTCGGTTTAAACAGCCTGCAATGGCTGTCGCTGGTGGTATTGCAGCAGCACTGGTGATCGCCACCTTACCGTATGTCTATCTCGAAAATATTGTCGGTGCCACCGGACTGTCGGAAATCATACCGGCCGCTGCGCCACCGCTGGGGAATACTGCTCGCGGTTTGATCGCTGTCGTGGCGGGTATGATATCCGCATCCGCTCTATATCTATTTTTGAATCATAAAATGAAATCACATGAAGGAGGCTCCGATATGGGCTTGGCAATTCGCAAAAACCTGACGACGTCGTCGATTGACGGTGAGCGCGAAGGTAAAACCCGATTTTCGGTCCCAAAACTGAAACTGTCGGCAAACTCACTAACCAAATTCCTCAAGAAACCGAAAAAATCGCCGGGACAGGTGACCGAGTTGAGGGATCTGCCAGACGTCAGGTCAGTGGACCGTCATCCGGATGCTCCGGTGCGTCAGCCGATTTTTGCATCCTCTGACCTAGGCGTGCCACTTGCCCAGAAAATCAAGAGGTCTGACCAATCTAAGGCCGAGCAAGATATTGCGGAGCCTGCAGAACAATCTGCGCCGTCGGTAGCAGCTCCCAGCCTGTTCGCGGCTGAGAAAGTGATGCATTCGGGACCCGAACAGCAACTGGAGCCGATTCTGTCTGAAAACAATTTTCGGCGAGCAGAATTGTCCAACCCCCGCGAGGATCTGTCCGCTTTGTCCCTTGCGCAGCTTGCCGATCGACTGGAAGCTGGTCTTCGTCGCCTGGAAACACTGGAAATCCGCGAACTGATTGCTGCAGCTCAAGCGAGTCCCCAAGTTGCTCTAAACCCCAAAAATACAGTGTCATTGGCACAGGTGTCCGAAGCACCCGCTCCGGTTGCCATTCCACCGCTGCGATCAGTCGAAATCGATGCTCAGGACAACCGACAAGCGGATATGGACGCAGCTTTGAAGGCAGCGCTCGGCACGTTGGGAAAAATGACAGCCCATCGCTGATCGATACTAACTTCGAGGTTTTCAACGGGATCGATGATCGGCAAGGCTTCGCCAGCAATAGAACTTCTGATGGTTCCGTGACCAACATATCTGCGACAAAATAGCAGGGAATTGCAAATTCGTGGTCCGGCAGTGCCTTAGCCAGATTGTGCATCACGTCCGGGTCGGCTGTACCTTTCCAGTCAACCGCGAAGCTATGCCGCGTGCCGGCGAAGGTGATGCTCGCCCATCGCCGTTTGCGTTTCATGGTAACGCCGACCCGATTTCCGGCCAGCGCTTCTATCTGACTGGCAATCAATGAACCGGGGTTCCGCGGATGGGCTTGCTGGTGCGCTTGCTCAACCGGTATGGTCTGCCCGCCATAGGTTCATGAAACCTTCTGTCCGATCCGAAACGGTCTTGCCGGGCTGGCGTCCGTTGCGCAAATCCTGAACGCAACGCGGATCGCGAACGGACAGCCGTCCGAACTTTGGCCAGGGCATGTCGGTTTTATGCAGGAATATCTCAATTTTTCGCAACAGTGACACCGGTAATCTTCTTCTCGTTGCTGGTCCCGGATCATTGGCAGATGACGAATATGCCGAATCCATAGGTTCCGGGTCCAAATGGCTCTGGCGATTGGGCACAGATCCCGCCAATTTATAGCTGATTGCCGTTGATGGCGATTCGATGGACGCGACTTTGGGCGATGGCGACGACATCGTGGTCGATCTCAGTGCTGGTACCCGGTCGCTACGCGACGGCGTATATGTGCTGCGTATGGATGAAGGGCTTTTGGTCAAGCGCGTCGCCATAGGACCTTCTGGCAAATTGTCGATCCGCAGCGACAATCCGCAATATCCCGATTGGGAGGATGTACGCGCGGAAAGCGTGAACATCATCGGTACATGCGTCTGGACCGGGCGTCGGCTCTGATCGGGTTGTAAATACATGGCTTGCAACTTCGGGGCGTTGACGCCACATAATCGATCATGACAGACTCACCCCTCAAGGCCGTGATTATTCCGGTCACTCCGCTCCAGCAAAATTGCACGCTCCTTTGGTGCACCAAGACCAACAAGGCCGCATTGAGCGATCCCGGCGGCGATTTGAACCGGCTGAAGGCGGCGGTTGAAGAGCATGGTGTGGATCTGGAGAAGATTATTATCACTCATGGCCATCTCGATCATTGCGGGCAGGCCGGGATGCTGGCGGAAGAACTGGGGATCCCGATCGAAGGACCGCATAAGGATGATCTATTTTGGATTGATCAGCTGGACGGTGATGGCGCGCGCTATGGCATGGAGGCGAAAAGCTTTGTTCCGGATCGTTGGCTGGTGGATGGCGATCAGGTGACTGTTGGCGATCTGATGCTCGATGTTATCCATTGTCCCGGCCACACGCCAGGTCATGTGATTTTCTATCACCAGCCGTCAAAGCTGGCCGTGGTTGGTGATGTTATATTTCAGGGCTCGATAGGCCGCACAGATTTTCCGCGCGGCAATCATCAGGACCTGATCGATGCGATCACGCAGAAGCTCTGGCCACTGGGCGACGACGTGACCTTCATTCCGGGACATGGCCCAACCAGCCAATTTGGCTATGAGCGGAAGACCAATGCGTTTGTTGCTGATGATGTGCTGGCGGTGCGTTAGGGGTTTAAGACCGCTTCTCCGCTAAATCCCCCGCCCGTGTTCTCACGTTTTGCCCCCCCTCCCGCCAGTTGCACTGCCAGTCCATCTGCATATTGAGGCGTCTCAATAAAAATCGAATGAAGTGCAGCGAGCTCTAGATGTGTGAAAGTCGACATTGCGGCCCAACAATAAGCATTGATTGGTACCCCTTAACGGTATCCGGCCTCGATACTGTTCAAGGCAGGAAAATCGCCGCATTGTTAACTATGATCGACTCGCACTATCCCCACAGATAGGGAATAGTAATCGCGTAAATGCCAAGCCCCAGCAGCACCAGCATGGTCACAAGCGTACCAATCATCCGGCCTTTGCCAAGTTTGCCGTCATCCATACCCACGCCATGCGCGACGCGGCCAAGCAGATAGAGGCCGCTGACGATCCATAGCCAAGTTGGTGAGGTTGCGCTGGCAATCTCAATAGCCGCGACCAGAAGCAATACAAATGGCGCGCTTTCGATATAATTGCTATGCGCGCGCATCCGGCGAATTACCTTCTCATTGCCGCCGTCACCAACGCTGACTTTCTCGCTCGTGCGGACTTGTCCGACGCGTATCATCAGCCAGATATTGATCAGTGCCGCGGCGCCCGCGATGGTCAGTGTAATCGGTAAAATCATGTTGTTCCCCTGAATGATATTTTTATGGCACGGCTATAGGAGTAGAATGCTTGCAACGCACGGGAAATTCGTTATACGCGCCCCTTCGCGTGCAGTTGGCTAACAATTGAGCGGGCGATTCTCTGGTGGATTTCAGAGCCACGCTTGCTCAAGGATAATGTTTGGCTTAGTTGTGCAAACAGATGATATTTGAAATTTAAAGAACAGGCTTAGCAATGGCTGTACCTAAAAGAAAAACTACGCCCTCCAAGCGCGGTATGCGCCGGTCTCATGATGCTTTGAAAGTCGAAGCCTATCAGGAATGCCCAAATTGCGGTGAATTGAAGCGCCCGCACCATTTATGCGGAAGCTGCGGCCATTATAATGGCCGGGAAGTCTTGGCTGCCGATCTTTAATCGGCTAGTCTCTCGGCTTCTGACGCGCAATCAAGGGGAATAACCGGTGGGAATGAGGCCGCGAATCGCGATCGATGCGATGGGCGGAGATGAAGGCCCATGTGTTATGGTTGCAGGTGCGGCGCTCGCACGGCACCGTCATGCCGGTTTTCAGTTTCTTTTCGTCGGTGATGAATCGCAAATTCGAGAAGCGCTCAAGGACCATCCCAATCT
>JABMNS010000213.1 GCA_013204445.1 Sphingomonadales bacterium | reverse complement strand
CCTGCATCCAGTCCGGCGACCTTGTCCGACCAGCTATCGCGGGCCGTCAGCACCAATACCGGGAAATTGCGCTCTTCCTTGCGCCAGCGATCCAGCACGGTCAGGCCATCAATCTCCGGCAAGCCGAGATCCAGGATCACGGCGTCATAGTCCTCGGTTAAACCCATGAAATGGCCATCCTCGCCGTCTGTCGACAGGTCAATGGCATAGCCATTGGCTTCCAATGTCGATTTGAGTTGCTGTCCCAGCGTGGGTTCGTCTTCAACGATCAAGACGCGCATGCTTGTCCTCCGAAATAATGCTTAATTCTGTCAATTAGACTATATCACCATCCCTAGAACGCACAATGATTTAGAAAATTGGAAAATGCCAATATCGATTAGCGGGGCTGGCGCAAAATCGCGCCGGTCCGGCCATCGACGTCAACAAATATCACCCGTCCGTCGCGGATGAATTTCAGCCGATAAACCTGTGCACCAGGGTCAAATTCGGGACCTATATATTCGCTATCGGCCATTCTTGGCAAAACCCGGCTCTCAATCGAACGAATTGATTTCACCTTGCCAGCCATCATCTGCGAGCGCGCCTCATTCTGTTCGCTGCGGCGATCCGAAGCCGCAGCGATTTGCGGCGCAAGAAAGGGCAAGCAGATTGCTAGAAAGGGCAAAAATATGAATTTCTTCAACATCGGTGCCCTCTTAGACTCGGCGGTTTTAACATCAGGTGAATGGAGGGTTCAGGCTACAGATCGCTGTGCAAAAGAGTCATTTCATATTTAATGCTGAGCGAGACGACCGTTCCCACCTGCCCCGGCGCAACCGGGGGTGGGGCAGACGAAACGGCGGCGCTTTCCATCCGCATCATTGGTGCTTCCGATTCGTACGAAATGCCTTCGCTGATCGAGAGTATCCGAACGCCTGAATATCCCTCTGAACGGGCATAGCTCATGGCCCGTACCTTGCCATTGGTGAGCGCCCGCTCCCGCGCCACATCCTTTAACTTGCTATCATCGCTGATCGAGAAAGAGGGGCCGTTTAAATTGGTAGCACCGCTGCTGACGATCGCATCGAGAATTTCGCCAAGTCTGGGTAGATCACGCACGGTCGCGGAAACCTGATTGGAAACCACATAGCCAACAAATTGATTCTCCCGACTTTCCTGATCATAATCATAATCCGCGCGCAAATTGATTCCGGTGGTCTGAATATCCTTTTCAGCAATACCCAGCGATTTTAGCCGGTTGATCACCGCGCGCGCTTGCACGGAATTTTCGCGCAGCGCCTGCGTGGCGGTCTTTGCCCTGGATTCCACGCCCGTGCTGAACGTGGCCATATCCGGTGCACTGTCCACCTGTTCCGAGACGCTGAGTTCAATCACCGGATTCTGGGCGGCAATCTGGACATTCGCGGCCTGCGCGAAATTTGCCGGGATCAGGACCGAGGCGGCTCCGGCCAGTAAAATTGAAAATCTCATATCATTCTCCATTGATTTAATTCTTTGTAGAATGGCCACCCTGAACAGCATCTAAATAGCTTTGACGGATTTTTCTCGTCCGTGCGCCCGGCTGTCCGTCACCAATCTTGTGACCGTCAATCTCGACAACCGGCATGATCAGCAATGTCGACGAAGAAACAAAGGCTTCAGCCGCATTTTTTGCCTCATCAATGGAAAAAGCGCGTTCCTCGACCGTCAACCCCAAGGATTTTGCCTGTGCAAGCATCTCGATACGCGTCACGCCGGGCAGGATGCGGCGGTCGAGCTGATGGGAAATCAGGACGCCGCCCTTATTGATGATATGCGCATTTTGCGAGGTGCCTTCGGTGATCATATCATCGCGTGTCATCCAGACATCATCAACGCCCGCTGCCACCGCTTCCATTTTCATCAGCGATGCGTAGAGCAACTGGGTCGTCTTGATATCGCATCTTTGCCAACGCAGATCGGGACGGGTAATGATTGTCATTCCGCGAGCGGCCATCGGATTATCGATAAGCGTCCGCTCCTGGGCAAAGGCAAATATTGTCGGCGGCGTCTCCGGCGCTGGCCAGCGATATTCCCGCTCGTCCATCACGCCGCGGGAAACCTGCAAATAGATCAAGCCGTCCCGCAAGTCATTTTCAGCTACCAGATTCTGCGAGACGGTCGACCAATCTGCAAAAGCATTGATCGAGAGCTCCCCGAGGGACCGTTCCAGACGGGCGACATGGCGCTCCATATCAATCAACCGGCCGTCTATGACCGAAATCACTTCATAAACCGCGTCGGAAAACAGCAATCCCCGGTCAAATATGGAAATTTTGGCCGATGACTTGGGAACATAATCGCCGTTTAAGTATACTGTTTTCAAATCCCGTCCCTATCGCCAAAATTATCAATTTCACGCCTAACAATCCGATATGGCACGGCAGGTCAATGGCCTTTGTCGAAAAGAGAATACTTGAGCCAAAGCCCGCTTGCCCCTAACGCCCGGGAACCATGTCACAGCCCCCCATTTTTTCTTACGAGGATCTCTCGCTCCACCAGGGCGAAGGATGGTTGTTCCGTGACCTCGACCTGCATGTCGGACCGCGCGACCGACTAGCGCTGATCGGACGCAACGGTGCCGGAAAGACAACGCTGCTGCGGTTGATCGCCGACGAAATAGAAGCCGACAAGGGTAAAAGGG
>JABMNS010000030.1 GCA_013204445.1 Sphingomonadales bacterium | reverse complement strand
GGATCAGGCTGGAACCCCGGCTGGTCGCCGTCCAGCCGATCCCCAAACGCGCCCATCAGGGCTGGCGCTATCTTGACGAAAATGACGCGCCGGCCGATCTCGGCGATGGCGCAGAAGGCGCAGAAGAAATGCCCGCCGAGATGCTCGGCGAGTTGGCGAATCTGGGGCTGGTCTAGGCGGTTACAAACAGGGTTTCGCAACCCGTTCCCACTAGCAGCCCGTCGACCCGTTCCCGAGTATCAGCGGACAGCGCCTGATAGGCATCGCGCAGCGCGACCAGACATTTCGTCTGATAGGGGAACGGCGGTTGCTGCCATTTCCGGCCATCGATTTCTGCCTCTACATTTTCGGCGCCGGACTGGACGGCCTGGGCATTGGCGATCAGAAAAGGCGCATAGGTTCGGCCGATTTCCGATAACAGGCCTTGCAGTGCGCCATATTGGTCGTAGGCCAGCCAGTCGCCATCCTTGTGCCCGGACAGATCATCCATACGGTCGACCCATGCGCGCACTCGCTGGGCATATTTGTTGGTCAGCGCCATCGATGTCGGCTCGACCTGGGTGAGTTGGGTCAATTGGCCATAAAGGGCAAAATCGCAGGCCGATGGTCGACTGCCCAGAACAAATCCCTGCTCCCTGATTAGCCGGCCCAGCAGTGCGAGCATCCGGACATAGCTGTCCTCAATGGTTTTGGCCGTCACCTCGTTCGATCCGACGACATAGAGCCGGTCGATCTGGCGTTTGGAAAATTGCGCCGCCATCGCGCTGACCTGTTCATCCGGCAGATTGGGATTGGCCCAGTGAATCAACAAGGGTGCGACATGATCGGCATCCGCCTGAAACGCCCAGCGAAAATGGAACATCGCCTTGGTCAGCCATTCATCGGCATAATCCTCGATCAGCAGATCGAGAAAGCGCAACGCTGCATTTTCCGGGATGACCGAACGGCCGGCATGGTCCTTTTCCAGCCGTCGGATGATCGGCGTGCTATCCACTGCGGCTTCCAGATTACCCTCGCTATCGCGGAAGTAAAAGGTCGGCAGCAATGACACTTTTGGCTTGGGATAGCCTTCCGGTGATCCCATCGCGCCACCCCAGATGACATTGTGATCTATGTGCCGATAGCGCAGCAGACCTAGCATTTTTCGCGTATAGGGCGATCCCGGCGCGCCCATCAGTTCGAGCCGGTCGGTCATATCAGGCCTTTCCATCTACCCAATGTTTGAGCAAATTATAGGCTATCGCAAAAGGCGGCGGCGCGACAAACAGCGCACCCGCATCACCGGCTATCGCCGCTTTGACCTCGTCGAGCGTAAACCAGGCCGCTTCCTCAATTTCCTCTTCGTCGAGAGTCAACGTCGGATCGTCGGTGACGCTGGTGCAGGCGATCATCAGCGATGAAGGAAAAGGCCAGGGCTGGCTTGCAACATAGCGCACATCCCGCACCTTGATCCCGGCTTCTTCAAACAATTCGCGCTTCACGCAACCCTCGATGCTTTCTCCAGGTTCCAGAAAACCGGCCAGCGCCGAAAAGCTTTTCGGCGGAAAGCGGGGCTGACGGCCGAGCAGCACCTTGCCTTCGCATTCCGACAGCATAATCGCCACCGGATCGGTGCGCGGAAAATGTTCCGCTCCGCAGCCTCCGGTTTCGGGGTCGCACAGGCGAGCCCAGCCGCCTTTGCGGGACTGGGTCGGCTTGCCGCATTGAGCGCAATATTTATGGCGCGCGTGCCAGTCGACCAGGCTCCGCGCTGTCGCATAAATTGCCGCCTGATCGGCGGGCAGGCTTCCCAGCGTCTGCCAAAGCGCCCGATTGGCGGCGGGTCCAGCATCTCCTGCCCCGTTCAGTTCCGCAAAAAACGACGTATCATCTTCAATGCCGAGCAGCAGCAGATCATTGTCTGGCGATGCTTCATAGGCGGCACCCCAGGCGAGATCGCCATGATCATCAAAAACCGGTTTCAGGCCATCCAGCTTGAGCAGCTTTGCCCGCGGGTTCATCATCGCAATGCGCAGCTGGTCCGGGTTGACCCGTACCTGATCAGCGCGATCAAGGGTCCCGCCAGCAAAGGTGGGCACTATCTTGTTTCGGTCTGTCAGCATTTTCTCTCCGGAATTTTCTGTTTTTCTGCCGCCTCCCGGTCTGGAAGACGACGCAATTTAGGTCATGGACTGGTATTGCCCGCGCCCGCCTGCGCACTGCCGATCAGGTCTGCGTAGACATATTTCGGGAAGTCCGACTGGAAAGGATAGCTGTTCGACGGAATATATTGCGTATATCCGCCAGCGCGAAGACCGCGCACGGTATCGACAAAGGCCGATGTCCCCGCTGCGCCGCCCCAGCCGAATGTGCCAGCCGGGCTGACGTTGGTACCAAGGCCAGAGCGTCCACCGGCACCAAAGCCATGATTGGCAACCCAGGTGCCTTTGGTGCTGGCGGTCGCCGGGAGCAGGTTGGACATGCCGAGCTTGACCGTATCCGGTTTCATCACCTGAACATCACCGAGCTTGCCGAAACCGAGCAGCATTTTCAAGAACTTGTCATAATCGCCAGCCGTTCCGACCAGCCCGGTGCTGCCAAAGGCAAAGGCTGGCTTGTCGAGGAAAATGCTGGTCGCACCCGGATCGACCGAGAACAGAGATCCGCCAAATGGCGCATAATTGTCCGACAGGTCGATCGCCCGGTCAGCAGGAACATTATAGAATATACTGGTCATGTCCAGCGGTCCGAACATCCGCTCGTGCAGAAACTGGTCGAGCGGTTTTCCCGAAACTTTTTCGATCACCGCGCTCAGCACATCATGGCCAAGCGAATAGCTCCACTGCATTCCGGGTTGATAGACCAATGGAAGTTCGGAAAGGCGTTTCATGAAGGTCATGATGTCCGGGGTAGGTGCACCTGCATCAAGTCCGGGGATGGGATTGCGGCTGACCCGTCCGGGGGTCAGACCTGCAGCCAGATAGGCTTTCTGGATCGGCCCCTTTGATATGATCGTATAGCCCAGACCGGCAGTATGGGTTTGCAACTGCCTTATGGTGATCGGGGTCTTGGCCGGCTCGACATTGGCCAGCGCGCCTTCGGGATCTATCAGCACCTGCATATTCGCAAATTCGGGGAAGAAGTCGGATAGTGGCTGATCGAGAGAAATCAGCCCGTCTTCGACCAGCATCATCGTCGCCATGCCGGTAATTGGCTTGGTCTGCGAATACATCCGCCACAAAGTATCGGTGCCGACCAGCCGGTCACCGCCGAGCTTGAGCGTACCGGCAGAAATCACCTGCGGCTGCGCCTGACCGAAACCGATCATCGCCATCATGCCGGCGACTTTTTTATCCGCGACATATTCGTTGATAATCTTGGTCAGCCCCGGGAAGCTCGTCCCCATCTCCTTGGCAAAAGCAATGCCGGGCATACCGGCAAGAAAAGCACCGGCGCCGATACCACCGAGCACGGAGCGCCGGGAAAATGGAGATCCAAGTGACGATGTTACAGGTCTTTCAGCAATCATATTTCTTCCTTCAATTTCCATTTCACCGCCTTGGCATAAAGGGTTGGCAATCCCGCTTCCGCTATATCATCCAGCGCCCACCAGATATTATCATCACTGTTAATAACGATTTTTTCATCCTGATAAACTGCCAAATCGACCTCGAGCGAAAAATGGGTGAAACTGTGCTGCACGATATTGTCGTGCACCCGCCACTCGCCCGCCATCGGCGGCTTGGCATGACCATCATTGCCCGCTGCCCAGCCATCATCGGGTAGCGCCCGCATCCCGCCGAGCATGCCTTTTGGCGGCCGGGTCGCCAGCAATATTCTGTCCTGCTGCTCGATCCAGAAAAACCGCGCCCGGCGAACCGGCTTAGCTTTTTTCGGAGGCTTGACCGGAAAATATTCGATGTTGCCAAGCGCATGAGCCGCGCAGTATTTCAGCACCGGACAGATTTCGCATTTCGGATTTTTCGATGTGCAAATGGTGGCGCCCATATCCATGCAGGCCTGGGCAAAATCACCGGCGCCTTCCGGCGGCGTGATCGCGTCCATCGCCGGCCGGATTTCGGCCTTGCCCTTGGGC
>JABMNS010000397.1 GCA_013204445.1 Sphingomonadales bacterium | reverse complement strand
CATCTACCCCGACTACAAGGCCAACCGCGACGCCCCGCCGGAAGAACTGGTGCCGCAGTTCGAGCTGGTGCGCGAGGCGACCCGCGCCTTCAACCTGCCGGCGGTCCAGATGGAGGGTTACGAGGCCGACGATCTGATCGCCACCTATGCCCGCGCGGCGGCCGAGCGCGGCATCGACGTGGTGGTGGTGTCGTCGGACAAGGATCTGATGCAGCTGGTGCGCCCCGGCGTCACCATGTTCGACCCCATGAAGGACGTCGTGATCGGCGCCGCCGAGGTGGCCGAAAAGTTCGGCGTGGCGCCGGACAAGGTCATCGACGTGCAGGCGCTGGCCGGCGACAGCTCCGACAATGTGCCCGGCGTGCCGGGCATCGGCGTCAAGACCGCGGCGCTCTTGATCGACGAATATGGCGACCTCGATACGCTGCTCGAGCGCGCCGGAGAGATCAAACAGACCAAACGCCGCGAAAATCTAATCGAGCACGCCGATCTGGCGCGCATCAGCCGCGAGCTGGTGACCCTCAAAGACGATGTGGCGACGCAGGAGGGCATCGACGATTTCGCCCTGGCCGACCCCGATCCGGAAACGGTGATTGCGTTCTTGAAGGCAATGGAATTCCGCACCCTGACCGCCAGGGTTGAAAGCCGCTTCGTCGCCGAGGGCCTGCTCGCCGAGAGCGGCCCCGCCGACGCTCCCGCCGAGACGCCGGGCGAGTCCCGCTACGAACTGGTGCGGGACGAAGCCGCGCTGGCCGCCTGGATCGAGGCCGCCTACGCCGCCGGCATCGTCGCCGTCGATACCGAGACCACCTCGCTCGACGCCATGCAGGCCGAGCTGGTCGGCTTCTCGCTGAGCACCGCGCCGGGCAATGGCTGTTATGTGCCGGTCGGCCATGTCGATGGCGCGCCGGCCGAACTCGATCTGGACGGCAGCGGCGCCAATAAGGCCAACGGCGCGCTCAGGCAGATCCCCCTGGCGACGGCGCTGGCGCCGTTGAAGGCGCTGATTGAGGACCCGTCGGTTCTGAAGGTCGCCCACAACGCCAAATACGATTTGCTGGTGCTCGCCCGGGCCTGCGAGAAGCATCTGCCGAAAGAGCCGCCGCTCGTGCCCGCCGCCCTCGACGACACCATGCTGCTGTCCTATGT
>JABMNS010000212.1 GCA_013204445.1 Sphingomonadales bacterium | reverse complement strand
TTTTCCTTGTTGTCAAACCAATTATAGATGGTGACTTTCGATACTTCCGCGCGCGCCGCAATGGCCTCGATGCTCGACGCAGAAAAGCCGTGGGCCAAAAATTCTGCGCGGGCTGCAGCGATAATATTGGCAATCTTGCGCTGGCTTGACGGCCGATCCGCGCGTTCTATTGCTAAATTGTCATCCGTGTCTGCCACGGTCTACTCCTCTCACAGCTACCCCGCTCCGTAAAATTGAACGGTAGCGTTCAAATGAAACGTTGACGTTCATTTTTATTCCTGACATATTATTGAGGCTTGGTAAAGTACAAGCCGATTCAATCGCGGATGACTTTGTGAAAAAACGGTTCCACAATCCGATATATCTGCTGTTTGCGATCACGACGGCCACAAGTGGTTGTGCCAGCCTTGCGCCCGATTCCAAGGCTCCTGAAATCGCCGCTGGCGTCCCTTCTGCGTTTGACCAGACCGAATCCGATGGCCCCTATCAGCCTGCCCGCTGGTGGACCGCGTTCGAGGACCCGGTGCTCGAAAATTTGCTCGGCGAAGCGCTAGCCAAAAATCTGGATCTGACGGAGGCCTCCGCCAGATTGCGCGCCGCCGAAGCGCGGGCGCGTATTTCCAAAAGCGGGCTGTTTCCGCAGGTCAATGCCGGGCTGAACAGCAGCTATTCGGATTCGCCAACGGCAGGGACGAGCTTTGGCTCCTTTCCCGGTGCGACTGCGGGACGGCTGCAGAACGAGACCTATTCGTCGAACCTCGCCTTTTCCTATGAACTGGATATCTGGGGCAAGTTGCGCAATGATGCGCGAGCGGGACGGGTGGATGCGATTGCCGCTGCCGCTGATTTGCAAGCGGTGCGCCTGGCGGTGCTGGCGGAATCGATCACCAGCTATTTTGATATTGTCGATGCGCGTCATCAGATCGCACTGACCACCAAGATCATCGATGTCCTTGGTGATCGCGTCGAGCAAACCGAGAACCGCTATAGTCGAGGCCTGGTGACGTCCTTTGAACTTTATCAAGTACGTCAGGATTTCCGCAATGTGCAGGCCAGTTTGCCGCAACGGGAAAGCCAGTTGGCGGCGACGGAAGGACAGTTGGCGGTTCTAGTGGGCAGATATTCTAACAATATGGATGAACTCATCGGCAAGACTCTGACCCCAAAATTGATCTTCGAGCCGGTCCCTTCGGGCCTGCCCATTGATCTACTGGCGCAGCGGCCGGATGTTTTTGCGGAAAGCCAGCGGCTCGAATCGGCACGATATAATCTGGGCGCAAGGCGGGCGGAACGTTTTCCCTCGCTCAACCTTTCGGCCAGCTCTGGCAGCCAGGCCGGGAATCCTGCGGACATATTCAACATTTTTGACAATTGGGTGTTGAACCTCGGCGCGGGCCTTACGGCACCGCTGTTCCAGGGCGGACGAATCAGGGCCAATATCGAGGTCGCGGACGCCCAATATGCACAACAGACAGCGGTCTATGCGCGCACGGTGCTCACCGCCTATCAGGAGGTGAGAAGCGCAATCGAACGCTATCAAGAAGAACGGCAGCGGTACCAGTTTCTGTTTTCCCAACTGGAAGAGGCCAAGGCGACGGCGCAATTGCAGTCCCGCCGCTTTGTCAATGGCGTCGGCAGCTATGTCGATTATCTCGACGCGTTGCGGGCGCAATATCAGGTGCAATCCTCTGTATCGTCTGCCGCGCGCGACGTGGCCTTGGCGCGGCTTGGCGTTCACCGTGCCTTGGGCGGCAGCTGGGACGAAGTTCCGCGCGCGCCAGATATCAGGGCCGATCCTCCAGCTCTTCAGGGAGATAAATAAGTGCATAGGCAACGCGTACTCGGCGGCCTGATCCTGCTTGTGGCAATTTTGATTGCCGCCCTATTGATCTTGCTACGCTCCGAACCGGAAGAGAAAGCACTGGAGGACTTGATTCCGCTGGTCGAGGCCAAGACCCTGGAAATCCGTTCCGGGAATCTGATGGTCAAGGGTGCCGGTACAGTGCGCGCACGCGAAGAATTGACGCTGGCGGCAGAAGTCGCCGGCAAGCTGGTCTATGTCAATCCGAACCTGCGCGAAGGACAGCGCATTTCGCGCGGGGCAATATTGTTTCGCATCGACACATCGGATTACCGCAATGCGGTGCAGACGGCGCAAGCCGATGTCGCATCTCAGGGTATCACCGTCTTGCAGGCAAAAGAGGAAGTGGCTTTGGCGAAGGCCGAGCTGGACCGTTTTCAACAACGCGCGGTCAGTGGCGGCAATGCTTATGCAAGCGTAGATAGCAGTGACTATGCTGCGCAAATTCTGCCGCCGGATGCATTGGCCAAAAAGGCAAGTGCCGACGGGCCGCAGGCTAGGCAGAATATCGCCACCAACGGCTTAGCGACGCGGCAACCGCAACTGGAATCCGCCCGCGCCGGACTGCGGCGGGCGCTGGCCAATCTGGCCAATGCCGAAACCGCCTTGCAGCGCACCGTTGTTCGTGCCCCGTTTTCAGGAATTGTCCGCACCGAGAACATCGCCTTGGGCAGCTATGTCCAACCCGGCCAGTCGCTTGGCTCGATGGTGGGCACCGCAGATTATGAAGCGGTCATTCCGCTGTCGGAAAGCGACGCCGCACTGATTCCGCAATTGTTTCGCGCTGGCGCTGGCAGGATCGAAGCGTCGGTATTTTCCGATTATGGCGGCGTTCGCTATCGCTGGCCCGCTTATGTTGACAGGGTCAATGGCTTGCTCAACCCCAAGACACGCACGATCGACGTGTTTCTGCGTGTTCCCAAGCCGATAAGCGGTGGCGTAATGACCACTATGGCGAACAATGGCGGGAAAGCAGCGACTGCATCCGCTGCCCCTCCCTTGTTCGTGGGCAGTTTTGTCGATGCCGAAATTACCGGCAGGGCTCTGGATAGCTATGCGGTGCTGCCGCTGGCGGCCTTGCGCGCTGGCAACAAGATATGGCTGGTGCAGAACGGGAAATTGCAGATCATCACCGTGGATATATATCAGCGGACCGACAAAACGGCGCTGATCAGCGCCAGGGGGCTGGGCACCAATCCAGTTGCAGTTACCGGAAACCTGAAAGTCGCAACCGAAGGGCTGCAGGTCAGAATTGCTCAACCACGTAAAGTGGACAAGGCCGCGAAGGCTAGTGGAACCAAGGCGAAAACGAGAGCCAAGCCGGTTAAATGACCAAGCCAAGTGATCTTGATCCTTCCCTGCCAGAGCAACCGAGCAAGGAAATAATGGAGCAGAGCGGGGTTGTCGCGTTCATGGCGCGCAACGGGGTCGCGGCCAATCTGCTGATGATTTTCCTGATCGTCGCCGGCATCATGTCCTACCGGACGATCGTTCAGGAAGTTTTTGCGGAAAACAGCCTGGACACGATCCAGATAAGCGTCGCCTATCCCGGGGCTACGCCCGACGAGATCGAGGAATCGATTGTCCAGAAGATTGAAGAAGCGGTCGAAGCCGTCGAGAATGTCAAAGAGATCAAGTCCAATGCCGCCGAAAATATAGGCACGGTATCTGTCGAATTGGAACTGGGGACTGATATCGATCGGGCACTGGATGATATCAAAGCTGAAATAGACCAGATTCAATCGTTCCCGGATGACGCAGAAGAGCCCGATGTCCGCGAGCTGACCACGCGGCAGAGCGTGGTCCGCATTGCCATTTTTGGCGATGTATCCGAAAATGCCCTGAAGGAAACAGCCTACCGGCTGGAGGATTCACTGGCGGCACTGCCCGAAATTTCCTTTGTCGATACCAGCTCGATCCGTGATTATGAAGTTTCAATCGAGGTGCCGCAAGACACGTTGCAGGCCTTTGGACTATCGCTCAACGATATATCGCGGACCATCGCCGCCAGCAGCCTCGATAGCCCTGCAGGCTCGATCGATACCGACAGCGAAGAAATCCGCGTGCGGACCATCGGACAAAATTACAACCAGCAGAATTTCGAAGATATCGTGCTGGTCGGCAATGAAAATGGCGCCATGGTCCGGCTCGGGCAGATCGCGAACATCCGGGACGGGTTTGAGGATTCGAATCTGGTGTCGCTTTACAATGGCAAGCCCGTAGCTTTTGTGGAGGTTTTTCGTACCAGCGACGAACGCGTGCTGGACGTGTCTCGTGCCACCAAGGACTATCTCGAGGGCCCGTTCGCGCATTCGCTGCCGGAGGGCATTTCCTACGCGATCTGGAGCGACGATAGTGAATTGCTCAACGATCGCCTGAGCCTGTTGCTGAAGAACGCAGCCATCGGCCTGTTCCTTGTCTTGCTCGCGCTTACCCTGTTCCTCGACATCCGGCTTGCGGCCTGGACGGCGCTGGGTATCGGCGTGACCTTTGTCGGCGCGATTTTCCTGCTGGATCTTGCGGGTTCCAGTATCAACATGTTCTCGCTTTTCGGCTTCATCCTGGCGTTGGGGCTGGTGGTTGACGATGCCATTGTTGTCGGTGAGAGCGTCTATGCCAGGCGCGAAGCCGGCCGCAGCGGACTGGGCGCAGCGGTCAGTGGCGCGCGGCGCGTGACCATGCCGGTCATTTTTGCCGTACTGACCACCGTCGCGGCCTTTTCGCCCCTGTTCGCAATCGGCGGCGTCATGGGCAAGATATTGGCCGACATCCCCCTGGTCGTGGTTGCCGTGCTCTTCCTGTCGCTGATCGAAAGCCTGCTGATTCTGCCCAACCACCTCAGCCACCTGCCAGTCCCGGGCACGCCGACACGCAATCCCGTCACCCGCTTTTTCGAACGGGTTCAGGCCAAGGTGGATATATATTATCAGGCCTTCGTCAACGGCCCGCTCGACCGTGCCGTGCGATATTCGGTGCGCATGCCTTTCGTGATATTGGCAGGTAGTGTTGCGCTGCTCATCGTGATCGGTTCACTGGTCCCTGCCGGTATTATCAAAAGCTCGTTTTTCCCCGCCATTGAAGCCGATGTCGTCACCGCGAGCCTGGAAATGCCTGCCGGAACGACGATCGCAGAAACCGAGAAAATTGCCCGCTTGATCGAACAGCGCGGCCGCGAAACCTACGCGACATTTGAAGCGCGGCAAGGGGATGGCGAACCGTCACCGTTGCGCGGTATATTCACCCTCATCGGAAAGGCCCCGCGCGACACCGGACCAAATGCCCAAAGTGGCGGTTTTGCTTCCAATATTGCCAGCGTTCAGTTCAGTTTCATTCCCGGCGATCAACGCGAACTTGCGTCAAGGGATTTTGAAAATGCATGGCGGGAAACCGTTGGCTCGATCGTCGAAGCGCGCTCACTGGTCTTTGCCTCGGACCTGATATCGATTGGCGCACCGGTTGATATACAAATTTCCGATCCTGATCCGGCCGTGGTGGAAGCCGCATCGACGAAACTGATGGAAAGGCTGAACCGCTTTGCCGGCGTATTCGACATCGAGAGCGATCAGGATGAGGGGTTGAAGGAAATCCAGCTCCGGCTGAAGCCCGAGGCCCGTTCCCTAGGTGTCACCTTGCAGGATGTCGCGCTGCAGGTGCGCGCCGCATTCTTTGGTAACGAAGCGCTGCGGGTGCAGCGGGGGCAGGAAGATATGCGCGTCTATATCCGGCTGCCCGAAGCGGAACGCAATTCGATCGTCGATGTCGAACGGTTCCGCGTCCGTGTGCCGGGCGGAGAAGTCCCGCTGGCCACTTTGGCCGACGTGTCTTTTGGTCAGGCCCCAGCGATCATCCGCCGGACCGATGGCCGGCGGATCACGACGGTCACCGCCGATATCGACACCAGTACCGTGACCAGTCAGGAAATTGCCAATGCCCTGACCGACGAGATCATGCCCGAGCTGCAAGCAGACTTCCCGCAACTGCTCTATAGTTTCGGCGGCGAACAGCGGGAACAGCAGGACTCGTTTGGTGATCTTGGCCTCGCCTTTCTCGCCGCATTGCTGATGATCTATGCGCTGCTCGCGATCCCGTTCCGATCCTATCTGCAACCCCTGATCATCATGGCCGTGATTCCCTTTGGCATCATTGGCGCGCTGCTCGGTCATCTAATTCTCGGCCTGCCTTTGGGCGTACTCAGCATGTTCGGAATAATTGCATTGTCAGGGGTGATCGTAAATGGGTCGCTCATCCTGATCGATTTCATCAACGAGAATCTGCGAGATGGCATGGCCATTGAAGAGGCGATCATAAGCGCCACCAAATCTCGATTTCGGCCGATTATGCTGACGTCTCTCACGACATTTCTCGGTGTCGCTCCGATTACCTTTGAAACCAGCATTCAGGCACAGTTTCTGATCCCGATGTCGGCCAGCCTAGGTTTTGGCGTGCTTTTTGGCGCGATCATCCTGCAATTGCTGATCCCGGCCCTAACGATATTGGAATATGTCGGGAAGCGACGGGTTAAACGATATTGGAACAGTCTATTTGCACATCCCTCGCAGGCCTGATGGCCGCATGCAGATTTAGCGCCGGACATGCGGCGTTCAGTTGAAGCCTCAAGACCATATTCAAGCCATTCCCCGAATGGCCAAAAAATTTACAATCTTCTGGGCCATTGACCGAAAAAATCTGTATCAAGCTTATCATGTCAAATTCAAATGCACTTTTGGTCGCCTTGCGGCAGATTAACCGGGCGATCGATTTGCAGTCCAAAAAGCTGGAGAAAGATACCGGACAGACAACGCCGCAGCTTATGCTCTTGAAGGCGTTGGAAAAGGATGGCCGAGCGAAGCCTTCGGTGCTCGCCAAATCGGTGCATTTATCTCATGCCACGGTAACGTCGATTGTCGATCGGCTGGAAAAATCCGCAATGGTCACGCGCGAAAAAAATGTGGATGACCGGCGTTCGGTTGAAATAGTTTTGACCGAAAAAGGACGAGAGTGCATCCAGAACGCACCGGAAATGTTGCAGGAAGATTTCCTGCTTTCCTTGTCAAAATTGGAACCATGGGAGCAGAATCTGCTGATCTCCTCAGTCCAGCGCATCGCAGTGATGATGGATGCGAGTCAGCTCGAATCTGCTCCTCTTCTTGAGGTTGGCGAAATCTAGCCTTGAGGTGCGACTTCGGTCATGCCATCATCTGACGGCAACTCCCAGGTGAGGTGCCGATCATCCAATACGATCATGTTTTTGTCGGTAATCAGCGTACCGAGCGTCTTGTATCCCAGCAACTGCAAGGCTGTCATTTTGGGATTACGGGCCAGGGCCATTGTTTCGTCGGACGAGAAATTTGTCAGGCCCCTGGCTAACTCGTCGCCGGATTCACCATATATATGAATGACGTCGCCTTTGACATAAGGCCCCTGAATCGAGAGCACATCTTCCCGGCCAATATTCCGCCGCCCGGATTTGAAAGATTCAGCGGTCGGCTTGGTGACGACAATGCTCCCCGCCATCTGCAGACGATCTGACAACCAGTTGGCCCATGCAGATTCGGGCCGTTCATTGGCGAGAATTCTTGTATGACGCCGTTCGTCATTCAAGACCGACGTTACCGGCTGCTCATATTCGCCGTGCGCGATCCGCGTATCACAGCCGGAATTTTGGGCCATATGGGCCGCTTGCATCTTCGTCAGCATCCCCCCGCTACCCAAGCTGCTCACGCCTTCGGTCACCGCGAGATAGGGTGAGACATCGGTTACTTCCTCGACCAGCTTGGCACCGGGTTCAGCCGGGTCTTTGTCGTATAGGCCATCAACCTGCGTCAGGATGATCAGTTCATCCGCTTGCAGCATTTGCGCAATTTTCGCGGACAGACGATCATTGTCACCAACCCGGATTTCCTCGGTGGTAATCGTGTCATTTTCGTTGATGATCGGCATGATATTGGCATCGAGCAGCCGATCAACCGTATTCTTGGTGTTGAGGAACCGTTTGCGATCTTCAAGATCACGCAACGTCACCAGCACCTGCGCTATTTCAAAGCGATATTCATGGGCAACTTGCTTATAGGCATTGAGCAGCAGCGGCATGCCGCAAGCCGCTGCTGCCTGTTTGTCCCGCAGGCCAGCCGTCTCCGGTCGCTCGCCGATCATATTCAAACCCAGCGCGACAGACCCGGACGAACATAATATGACTTTTGCGCCGCCTTCCCGCAGCCGGGCGATATCCTCCAGCAAATTATGCATGAATGCCCAGCGCGGCGTTAGCCGTTCTTCGTTGGCCAGCAGGCTGGAGCCGACTTTCACAACGATTGTTTTACCTTGTACCATTTGACGTGATGCCTTTATCATTTATTGGTGGAAGTAGGGATTGAACCTATCCAGTTCAATAATTTAGTGATCAAAATATCTAATTTTGCATATAAGCTGTAATAAATAAGCATCTGTTGACATATCTATTTAGAATACTAAGCATATCACTCGACCTCATTTTTAATAACATCAAGAGATTAATTTGACAAAAATATTGCTCCTAGGGTGCGGAAACATGGGCGGTGCGCTGCTGAAGGCATGGGCCGCCAACACCAATCATGAATTCACCGTCGCAGATCCGGCCAAGCCTAATCTGCCAGAAGGCGTATCTCAGGCTGGCTCTGTCGAGGAGCTGGGCGATCAAGTTTTTGACTTTCTTATCGTCGCGCTGAAGCCGCAACTTATTGATGAAGTGCTTCCGGCCTATTTACCCAGGTTAAGTTCTTCCGGCGTGATAAGTTCGATAGCAGCCGGATATTCCGCCGAAAAGCTTGCAGCCCATGCACCGGGACGGTCGGTCATCCGGATCATGCCAAATCTGCCGGCAATCATCGGCAAGGGCGTGAGCGGCCTCTATGCCCATGGCGCTGTTTCCGAAACGGCATCCCGCGACATTGAGCAACTCGCCCTATGTTCGGGCGAAATCGTCTGGGTGGATAATGAGGACATGCTTGACCGCCTGACCGCAGTAGCCGGAAGCGGTCCCGGATATGTCTTCGAAATGCTGCGCGCTTACGTCGAAGCTGCAGAGAACCTGGGCTTCAGCGAGAAGGACGCCAAAGATCTTGTTCTGGGAACCGTCCGCGGAACGCTTGAACTGGCGCAACAATCCGACCTATCTCTGGAGGATTTACGCAAAAATGTAACCAGTAAAGGCGGGACCACGGCAGCCGGTCTCAATGCGCTGAACGGAAAGGGAGAATTTTCTACTCAGATCCGCGACACGCTCCAGGCCGCTTACGAGCGCGCCGTTGAGCTCAGATAAGAGCCGCTACTTCATACGAGAACCCGCTTGATTAGGGAACAGTCAGGCCAGCTTTAACAAGCTGACCTCTGCGATAGCCCGGCGCAATAGACGCTGTCCTATAGGCTCTGACAGGCCGAGATAAGCATTGTTTCACTTTGAGAAACCCGGCGCCCGATCGATTTCGCTGTCCATCGTCAGATAATTTGAGATACATAGCCAGTTAATAAAGGCGAATGTTTGGCACCATCTTGTGCGCTTTCTATCTTGTCCTTTAGATATTTTCCCGAGTTAAAAATTATACGACAGAGGCTGGCTGTCATGCCAACAACGCTCTCTTCGCTAGTACTCTTGGTGCCGTTTCCCGCAATCCGAGAGCACAAATTACGGCCAGCGCCGTCAGACCGAACATGATCCAGAGCGGCGCGGACAGCCCATAAACATCGGCAGCGGCTCCTGCAGCCAACGGGCTGAGCACGCCGCCTATCACTTCGCCTGTCCCCATAACGATCCCGGTCAATGTCGCCGTCAATCGCGGATCAACCGACTCAGCTGGCACGGTCGCCATGAATAATGGGAATATACCATTGAGCGCCCATCCAAAAAAGAACACCAATACCAATATCCAGATCGACCCGTTAAGATACATCGCGCCCAAAGGCAGGATGAGACCCAGCAAACAGGCCGCAACGAATACTGGTTTGCGCCCGACAGCATCGGAAATCGCCGGGACCACGAAACTGCCGATACCCGCCGAAATACCCAGCGTTGCCATCAGCCAGCTCATCATATCCGGAGTGAAACCGCGCGTATTCGTCAAAAACAGCGGCATGAATGTCCAACAGACGACGAGATAGGATACGAGCAGGATCGACATGAGAGCGCAAAGCAACACATTCCGTTCTGCAAAGGCCTGTTGCAACGTAACTGTCGGTTCTTTGGTTTTAGCCTTCCCTGCCTGTGGTTCGCGCAATGTGAACCAAATGAGAGCGGCGGTAATCAAGCCGGGAATGGCAGCAAGATAAAATCCCATACGCCAACCCACCGCGATCGCAATCGGGACTAATATAATCGGCGCCAGACCAGAGCCCAGTAAGTTGGACCCCAGATTTTGCGCGACACCCATCGCAAGACCGCGGCGCTCCGGTGCAACTTCGATAACGATCATCGAATGGCTGACCGGCATAACGCCGCCTTCCGCCGCACCCATAAGCAGGCGCGCACCAAGCAGCATCAGAAAGCTGTGCGAGATACCCGACAGCAGCGAACAGGCGCAAAATGCGATAGTGGCAATCACGATGACCGGCTTGCGAGACCCAAGTCGGTCCGAAAGACGGCCGACAGCGAAGCCCGATACAGCCCAGGTGAGTGACAATGCCGAAGAAAGGATGCCAACCTGCGTGTTGGACAGGCCGAGTTCAGGCTGAACGAATGGCATGAGAAAATTGAGCGCGTTTCGGTCAAAAAACAATATGCCAAAATTTAGACTGAGCAACAGCACAATCCAGCTTTGATATCGTGGGCTGCTTGGACGGTCTTCGTCTATCATGGGCGTTATCTCACTTCCTATTTGTCAATCTTGCCGAAGGCAATGGATGGGAACTATTTCACCGTCACAGGCTATTCAATGCGCGGTCTGGCCGCCGTCGATGACAAAGAGCGATCCGTTGATGAAGCTGGCCGCATCGGAACACAGATGGAGCACGGTTCCTGCAATTTCTTCAGGCTGGGCCGCGCGACCACTGATATTCTGGGCGAAAAAGGCTGCCTTGAACTCTTCGCTGTCGAGCCACGCCTGCGTCATCGGCGTCGCGACAAATCCCGGACCGATGGCATTGACGCGGATCCCCTGCTGTGCATATTCAATCGCGACTGCCTTGGTAAGACCGACGACGCCATGCTTGGCAGCGACGTAGGCCGACATCTGCGGATCGGCAACGATGCCCGCGACAGAAGCTGTGTTCACAATCGCTCCGCCGCCATTTTCAAGGAAGTGCCTGATCTCTGCCTGCATAGCGAAATAAACGCCCTTCAGGTCAACATTGAGAATGAGGTCGAGGTCGCTTTCTGGTACCTCATGAAAGGGCAATGGTGGAGGCAGGACACCGGCATTGTTGAATGCCATGTCCATACCGCCAAAACGCGCCACACAGTCTCTTACCAGCGCGGTCATGGCTGCTGCATCAGTTACGTCAGCACACTTGAATGCGGCCTTTCCTCCGGCCGCTTCTATCAGCGACACGGTTTCTGCCGCGCGGCCATCGACATCGCCAATCATCACCGAAGCGCCTTCACGCGCAAATGCAAGTGCTGTGGCGCGGCCAATGCCAGTTGCTCCACCCGTTATCAGCACGGTTTTTCTGTCAAATTGCATGTCTGAGCTCTTTGCCATTTCTTACTCCTGCCACGCGGCTTGCTCCCCTTTGGCAACCCGCGATGAATTGCCGAGCAGGAAATCGCCGAGCACATCGACGCTATTCGGAAAGGCTTTTTGCACGCTTGTCCGCAGTCCCGCTGAATCCTTCGAAGCTGCAACCAGCTTGGGCCAAGCGGCAATATAGCGGCGGCTATAATCGAGACCCGAAGCGTCATTTGGAGAGCCGGGCTTTGAATGACCCGCGATGACCATAGCCGGCTCAAGCGCGGCAAGCTGCTCAATCGATTTACCCCAATCCTCAATAGCTGCAGGATCATGCTCGCCGAACCAGAGATACATTTCGTTGTAAACGAGATCGCCCGGGAACAACGCCTTGATGCTGGGCACCCAGAGCGCGGTGGCGTGGGCATGATCGCCCTGCATCGGCGCGATGACGCGAATCTGACGCCCTTCCAACATGATCGTGTCACCCTCCAGCGCAGCGGGTGACGTCGGGTGCCGCGGGCCATTGGTGCCAAGCGCCGGACCCCAACGTTTTACCTTGAAGGGTAACGAGCGCCAGATGTCCGCAACAACAACCGGATGGGCAACGACTTTTGCGCTTGGAAACGCATCGGTGATCACCTCCATCGCGAAGAAATGGTCCGGATGATCATGGCCGACAAAGATCGTTTCGAGGTCCTTTCCACTATCGAGGATCATGGCAACGACCCGGTGTGCATCGGCCATTGTGAAGGGGGCGTCGACCAAAACCGCTTTCTTCTCGCCTTTGATCAGAGCGATATTGGCGCTGAGCGAACCGGGGCTTGTTTGCAGGACTTCGACCTCAAGCGGTTTTTGCTCCGCAAGCGCTGGCGTAGCCGCCAAGGTCAGCAGCGCGAAAATCCATCTCATCACTTCAAATCCCCTTTAATGTCCCTATGGCGCAATCAGAATCTTGCATTCATGCGTCCGCTTGCGCAGCGCTTCAAAACGCTGGGGCGTATCATTCAGTGAAATCGTATCGGTAACCAGCAAACGTGGTTCCGCGGCGCCGGCATTCAGCACATCAAGCGCTTCTTCAAATTCCTGCCGGGTAAAAAAGGCCGAGGTGACCAGACGTACTTCCTTGCTGAGCATGGCGAAACTATTGAACGTATCGGGCTTTGTGCAAAGGCCGAGCAGCAGAATTGTCCCGCGAGCGCGAACCTGCCCCACCGCTTGCTCGATCAAACCCGGGATTCCGACGCATTCAAAAACGATATCGGCCTTGCCACCTAGCGCACGGTCGGCGGCGGCGACTGGATCTGCCGGATCAACGACGAAACCGCTCGCGCCCATTTCGCATGCACGCAGCTGCTGGAAATCATTCAAGTCCTGAATGACTATATCCGTCGCCCCCTTGCGCCGCGCCCAAAAGGCAACCGCAAGCCCGATAGGGCCTGCACCAAGAATGAGTATCTTGTCACCCGCCTTCAAACCCGACATATTGACGCCGTGGAGCGACACCGCGAGCGGCTCAATGATAGCGCCATCTGCAAGACTGGCGGACGCAGGAAGCTTCACGCATTGGTTGGGTCTGGTGATGGCAAATTCAGCATAGCCGCCGCCTTGCAGGCCGAAATGATCACAATATGCTACTTCGCCCGACCGACAGGAAGCACATGCCCCGCAACTGATGAGCGGGATCACCGAAACCAGATCTCCCATTGCGACACCCTCGGTGCCCTTGCCCAGCGCCACCACTTCGCCCGCGAACTCATGGCCAAGCACATCGCCTGCGCCTTTTCCATAGACGGGATCTTCAGTCATATGCAGATCAGACCCGCAAATGCCGCAGCGGCCCACCTTGACGACCAATTCGCCAGCGCCGGGAGTGGGGTCAGGCATCGTCTCGATGACGAGCGGCTTATGCGGCAAAGGCGACGCCATCTAACCGGCCGTTAGTTTGCCCACCACCCACGCGACGCCTAAGCTGTGGGGAGTTCCGGATTTGAGCTTTTCCTAGTGAAAGTCCTTTGGTCCGATAAAATCCTAAATCCGACCTGCGCTATACCTGCGCAGGACATGAAACTGGATGGATGGCGGGCTGACTGCTTTTGAGAAGCTTAGTGCGAAAAGCTGACCTTGATTAATCTAGAAAACCAGATGGGGCCAACTCTCCGCTAATCTATGGCGCAGATTGTCCCCGCAGATCGTCAGGATACTCGGCTCATCGGACCGCTGGATCGTTAGATCGGCAATGATGCGGGCGATAGCCATCACACCGACCCCGCCCACGATCCAGCTAACCGCACCGGTCCAACCAAGCGGCGCGAGCTGCCCGGGCAGAACAAAAATGCCAGCACCAATCATCGTACCTGCGACCATCGCAGTCGCCGTCCAGACACCGAAAGGCCTTTCCAACTTGGCCATGCAATTTCTCCCCCCGATTCAGAGTTGTATGCAACCCAATTTTTACTAACGCAAA
Organism: Sphingomonadales bacterium; assembly: GCA_013204445.1. Lineage (GTDB taxonomy): Bacteria > Pseudomonadota > Alphaproteobacteria > Sphingomonadales > Sphingomonadaceae > Parasphingorhabdus. The sequence continues at coordinate 12,490 of JABMNS010000212.1, read as the reverse complement.
TTGTTGGATTGGACGTTTCTGACGGACCTTTCTGGCCATATATTGATATGCGTGTGGGCAGTTTTGAAACCAAACGCCAAATCAGATTTGAGATGTCGAGCTTGATAAGCAAACGACTGCGAATGGGGCGCTTGCCGTCCGGCTGCTCACCAACCTGAAAGCGGATCGGCAGCTTTTAGGAGATGCCGACCGATAAAGCGTCTGTGAACGGCGACAACTGGATGGGTTGCAGACCGTCCGATTTTAGGGAACAATCCCAGAAGCCGGCCACTAATCTCAAGACGAAAATCGCCATTATTTCATCATACTGAAACCAGCGGTGAGAAGATCTGTGAGAGGGAAATAAATTTCTCGGCCATCGACATTTTCTCCGCGCATAAAATCCTGAATTGTCGCAGTGACCTCCGGTGAGGCCATAAACAGATTATGCCCGACATTGTGGATCGCAACTGTTTGTAATGCCGACAATCCAGTGACCGCTTCTCGCTGGCTCTCGATATAGGTGCGACCATCAAGCGTGCCGCTCAGCAAAAGTAGCGGGACGTCAGATATCGGAGCTGTTCGAAAATCATCATCGAGCACCAAAGAACGGTCGACATCTTCCAGTTCAACCGGTTGGTTGAGATATGTGGCCAGCAAGGAATTTTTGGCCTGCTCTGCTATCAAGCCACGCCGTTCAGTGCCAGTGCCCGACGCGATATCCATCAAGACCGACATCGGATGAAACGAGATTTCTTCGGTCGCATCAACAACGAAAGGCGCCACTGCATTCAAAATTTTGGTGTCACCTTTGTCCAGGCTGTCATAAAGATGCAGGAGCAGACTAAGCGGCACGGGATCGGATATCGTTGCGGAGGCAGCTTGCTGCATATCGCGTCGTTGCCACAGATAATCATAAGTTGTCCCATCCTTTTGCTTCACCTGTATCGCGATCGGCGCTTCTTCTAGCTTTGCATGCACCCGCCGCATTGTGCTTTTCACATCGGTCCAGGCCGCTTTGGTTTTAGGCTGTGTAGCGATAGCGGCCTGAACCCGTTCAAAATAGTCGTCCGTGCGGGCGGGAAGTTTAATTGTCTGATCGAGCCCCTCGGCGCTGGCAATAACGACCTTGTCGATGCGATCATCCATTTTCTTGATCGCGGCAAGCGAGAGGTGCGATCCGTAGGATATGCCCCAAAGGGTCAGTTTCCGGACACCCAGGTGCTTACGCAAGGCCTCTAGGTCCTTCACATTTTCGGGCGTTGTGTAGCCATGTATATCAATATCTTTTTCTTTCCAGAAAGCGAGGCATTCACGCAAGGCATCCTGATGCTTCTTGATATATTGTGCGTCGGAAATGTTTTTTGCGCCTTCAAGTTTTTGCGATGACGTACATTTTGGCATATCGTTTGAGGCACCGGTACCGCGCTGATCAAAGGCTATTACATCACCAAACTCTCGCATCGTCATAAACAAGGGAAAGCGTCGACCTTTGGCTGCATCGATTCCCGAACCACCGGGGCCGCCAGCAAGATAAATAATCGGGGAGCCGGCCTTATTGCCATTGGCAGGGAAACGGACATAGCGCAGGGTAAGGGTGCGGCTTTTGGGATTAGCGCGGTTTTCCGGCACCGTGAACGACCCTTTAAAGGCATCCACCCCTTCTCCTGAGCCAGGAGTAAATATCATTGCGGTTTCGGATGACATGGCGTGGCTCGATTCTGGGTTTGCACTTGCTTGATACGAGAAACCAGAGAGCATCACAGCAGCAGCAATAGCAAATAACTTCATGGGAGAACCTTCCAAAGTAGCACTGTCCGTCGGCAGAACATTTGGTACTGGTGGCTGCGTAAATTATCGGAGCATCGGCTTCGTCTTGTTGGTTGATATTAGGCGGCTAGCTTGGGTATCTCGTGGGTCGTTGGCAAACTTTTTGTGCTTCGATATATTCTCGCAGTTCATCTGCAATATAGCTGGGGCCATTGTCGCTAAGCAAGCATGGCTTGTTTTTCACATGGGCCCGAAGCTGCCCAGAAATTCGATTCATTAACACTCAATCGAAAATTATTCGGAGTGCATTTTCTCTGAGCCACGGCCGTGTCGGTCAGCGCCGAGATTCGGAAGCAACGAAGGATGCGGGGTGATGAAATGGCCCCGCATCCAAAGGAGTTTATTTCACAACCGAGAAGTGTCCATGAACGAGCATCCATTCGCCATTAACCAGGGAATAGACCCGCGTGGAAACCGCGTTATTGGGCTCCACTTTTCCGTCCTTCGTCTGCAGCATCCCGACGAAATTGTAGGTCAAAATGGCAGTGTCGCCATAAACCTGAACTTTCGGATTGACCATATCAGAGGCAAGCGGCTTTGAGCCATCCATCGATGCCGCTTGATAGAGGCGTGCGTTCATCGCTTTGCCATCAATACGGATCGGCGTTCCGGCGCTAAATTCGGTATAGTCATCGGCTAGGGTTGTAGTCTGTTCGGATACAGATTTTCCTGCAATCTCTGCAGCCCATTGAGCACGCGCCAATGCCATAACTTCCGCTGCCACCTTGGGGTTTTCTCCTGCAATGGCTGGTGATGCGACCAAGGCTAACCCTACGAACCCTGAAAACATAGACATTTTAAGTATATTTTTCAATTCATCCTCCTATTTTTTAAACCTCGCGAAAGCGTATGCGTTCGCAAGGCCTGAGCCGTTCCATGTCGTCACATATTTGCGACCCGGAATGCCCGCGGCGGCAAAGAACACAATGAGGCTATAGTTCATTGCGGCCAATCACAAGGGATTTGAATCCAACGCCAATGCTGTGATGCAGTTAAAGGCCCATCTATAAAGAACGGCCAATTCCTCGACAGCAAAGAAAACGGCAAGTTGAAGGCGACCGCAGAAACGGAGTGAGTGGTTGCTAAGTCAACGGGAGTTGCCAATGCTGAGGCAAGCGGTTGAATGTTGGCTATACAGACTGGGTGACCACAACCAGACTTACCGCTTCCGGCCCAATTATAACGACCGCCTATGCCGGTGACAATGTAGTCCGCAGGTATAGCACAGGTCGGATTTTCGATTTTTATTGGACCAAAGGACTTTCACTAGGAGAAGCCCAAATGCGGAATTCATCACAGCTTGGGTATCACGTGGGTCGACGGCAAGCCATCGGCCGGTGCGACGCTGCAACCCTTGATATTACTGATCTTTTGGAAATCCTTCCCTTGCCTTGGTAGTGATGAGGTCGAGAGAGACAAAAGCCTGATTTGAAATCCTTAGTCTTTGTGATATTTGATCCGCTCGCCCGATAATCGCGGTTTGCCTTTATGTCGTGTAACACTAGTTCGTCGCCAAAGCATGTATTGTAGGAGAGAAAAATGTCTGTCGTTACCACTCAAAAACACGATAATATTCTGGTCATCGTGTCCAATAATCCTCCGGTCAATGCACTGGGCGCGGCCGTTCGCCAAGGACTGGTCGATGGTATTGACGAAGCTCTATCAAACGAAGAGGTCGAGGCCGTGGTTATCCGATGTGACGGCCGGACATTTTTTGCCGGTGCCGATATTACCGAATTTGGCAAGCCGATGAAGGGACCCGATCTGGGGGAGGCCCTCGACCGACTGGAGGCCAGCAGCAAGCCGGTTGTCGCGGCTATCCACGGCACCGCTCTCGGCGGCGGCTGTGAGGTTGCCCTGGCCTGTCACTACCGGATTGCGGTGCCATCGGCGAAAATGGGTTTGCCCGAAGTCAAATTGGGCCTGATCCCCGGTGCCGCTGGAACCCAGCGCCTGCCGCGGGTGGTTGGAGCAAAAGCTGCGTTGCCGATGATCGTGATAGGCAATCCGATTTCGGCCGCAAAAGCGCATGCGATCGGACTGGTAGATAAGATAGTCGGTGAAGACAGCCTGGCCGACGACGCGATTGCATTTGCACGTGAACAGATTGGCAAGGCGCCAGCACGCTCTTCCGAAGGCACCGAGAATGAAGATGGTGTAAAAAACCCGTCAATATTCGACGAATTCAGGCAAAAAAATAACCGCAAAATTCGCGGGTTCGAGGCACCGGAGGCGGGTATCCAGGCGGTGAAAGCAGCGGGCGAACTATCTTATGCCGACGGCGTCAAAAAAGAGCGTGAGCTTTTCAGGAAGCTCATGGCCGGAACCCAGGCGGCTGCCATGCAGCATTATTTCTTTGCCGAACGCGCGGCCAACAAGATTGACGGCATTGATCCTAAAATCGATCTCATACCTATCAAAACGGTCGGAATTTTGGGTGCTGGCACCATGGGCGGCGGCATAGGCATGAACTTTCTGTCCGCTGGCATCCCCGTGACCATCGTCGAGCTGAAAAAGGAAGCGCTTGACCGCGGCGTCGGTGTGATCCGCAGAAATTACGAGAACACGGCCAAGCGCGGCCGCATGACGGAACAGCAAGTCGAAGATGCGATGAGCATTTTGACCCCCAGCCTGTCTTATGAGGATCTCGCCGATTGCGACTTGGTAATCGAAGCCGTGTTTGAAAATATGGATGTCAAGAAAGAGGTCTTCACCAAACTTGATAGCATAGTGAAACAGGGCGCAATCCTCGCCAGCAACACCAGCTATCTGAATATTGACGAGATCGCGGCGGTGACCAAGCGGCCCGAATATGTCCTGGGCCTGCACTTTTTCTCGCCGGCCAATGTGATGAAATTACTGGAAATCGTCCGCGGCGAAAAAACCGCTGACGATGTTCTGATGACTGCGATGAAGCTGTCAAAGAAGATCGGCAAAGTCGCGGCAGTCTCAGGCGTCTGTCCCGGCTTTATCGGCAACCGGATGCTCAGTCCGCGTCAGGAACAGGCCAATCTGATGATCATGGAAGGCGCAAATTACTGGGAAATCGATGATGTATTGCTCGAATTCGGCTTTCCGATGGGCCCGTTCCAGATGTCCGATCTGGCCGGCGTCGATATCGGATGGCATCGTGATCCGGAGCGGATAGAAACACTGCGCGATGCCTTATGCGCCGTCGGCCGCTGGGGACAGAAAGTCAGCAAGGGATTTTATGATTATGATCAGGCACGTCAACGGACGCCCTCTGATGAAGTCAAGCAGATCATCGCGGAATTTGCAGCCAAGGCCGGCAAGGAACAGCGAACAATTTCAAAGGATGAGATCCGCGAGCGGCTGCTTTATCCAATGGTCAACGAAGGAGCCAAAATCCTTGAAGAAGGGATGGCGCAACGCGCGAGCGATATCGATGTCGTCTGGATCAACGGCTATGGCTGGCCGCTTTATACCGGCGGCCCGATGTTCTGGGCCGATACGGTTGGACTCGAAAAAATCGTCGTCGGTCTGAAAAAACATGGCCTGCCGGTGGCAAAACTGCTCAAGACAAAAGCGGATGCGGGAGGCAAATTTAACGGATAGCCTCATGCTTATCGATTAGGAGAGAATGATTTGTCAGTTCAAGCAATAGATCCACTGGAAAAGTGGACATCGCCTGCTGGATGGCCCGTGCGCTCGCGCAAGGATGTGGAAGCGCTACTTTGCGCTCCGGGGCAACCATTTGAAATGGGGATGGTCGATATCGACGGCATAGCGACCCGCGTCTGGAAAAATGCCCATCCCAGTCTCGCCGCCCTGGCGGAACATGCGCGCGGCCATGGGGATAGCGAGTTTCTGATTTTTGAAGACGAACGTGTAACCTATGCCAACTGGTATCGCGCGGTGGCTGCTCTGGCCGTGGAGCTTCAGAAAATCGGTGTGTCCAAGGGAGACCGGATCTCTCTGGCGATGCGCAACCTGCCAGAATGGCCGGTGATTTTCTTTGCTGCGACGTCAATCGGAGCCATAGCTGTGCCGCTCAACGCCTGGTGGACCGAACAGGAACTGGTTTTCGGACTCGTGAATTCAGAAACCAGTGTGTTGCTGTGCGATGCCGAAAGATGGGCTCGGATTTCTCCGCATCTGGCGGATTTACCGGATCTTGAACATGTCATCGTGGCGCGCAGCCAGAGCGCGTTGGCCGCTCCGGCCCGTCCGCTAGAAGAGATTATCGGTCGACCCAATGACTATGGTGATCTAACGGATCAGGACCTGCCCGCCGTGGACATTGCACCGGATGACCCGTCGACGATTTTCTATACCAGCGGCACGACCGGACAACCCAAGGGCGCGCTCGGCACCCATCGTAACCTGACAACCAATGCGGTTTCGGTCGGCTATTCCGCCGCGACGGCGGCATTGCGCCGGGGGGATGAGCTGCCCGAACCGACAACCCGGGTTGGCTTGACGGTCGTACCAATGTTCCATTGCACCGCCTGTTCCGCCATCATGATGCCCACCGTTCACGGGGGCCACAAGATGGTCTTCCTGCACAAATGGGACACATTGCAGGCCATGGAAATTATCGAGCGGGAAAAGGTCAACGCAACCGGTGGTGTGCCGTTTATTGCGTGGCAATTGATCGAACACCCGGACCGTAAAAATATGATCTGACGTCCCTCGATTCGATCAGTTACGGCGGTGCCCCTTCGGCACCGGAACTGGCCCGGAAAATATTTGAAGTCTTTGGCGCACTGCCGGGCAATGGCTGGGGCATGACCGAAACCATGGCGACGGTCACAACCCATGGCGCCGAGGATTATCTCAACCGCCCCACCAGCTGTGGCCCGCCGGTCGCTGCGGCTGACCTGAAAGTCATGAGCGAGGATGCCAGCCAGGAATTGCCGATTGGCGCAGTCGGTGAACTTTGGGCGCGTGGTCCGATGGTCGTGAAAGGCTATTGGAAACGACCGCAGGCAAGTGCCGAAACTTTCGTCGATGGCTGGGTCCGTACTGGTGATCTGGCACGATTAGACGATGAAGGATTCTGCTATATTGTTGACCGCGCGAAAGACATGATCATCCGCGGTGGGGAGAATATCTATTCATCCGAGGTCGAGAATGTCCTCTATGATCACCCTGCCGTGATGGATGCCGCCCTGATCGGCATCGACCACAAGACGCTGGGCGAAGAACCGGCAGCCATTGTCCAACTGGCACCAGGGCAAACCGCTACGGAAGCCGAATTGCAGCAATGGGTGCGCGAACGACTGGCAAATTTCAAAGTACCGGTGAAAGTCCTGTTCAGCACCGATAGCTTGCCGCGCAACGCCAACGGCAAAATTTTGAAAAAGGATCTGAAGGCACTCTTCTGAGGCTCAATCGCTTGTCGGTGTCAGACGGATCATGCCTTCCTGCACCGCCGAAGCGACTAAAATGCCTTCCTGTGTGTAGAGTGATCCGCGATTGAGACCGCGTGTATGGCCGGTCCAGTCGCTGTCCATGACATAGCATATCCATTGATCGACCCGGAAATCATCATGGAACCACATGGCATGATCGAGGCTGGTCGAGAATAGACCGGGCGTCGTCCAGTGCAATCCGTGCGGGATCATTGATGTTGACAGCAGCCCCATATCGGATGCGAAGGCGAGGGTTGCACGGTGTATAAGCGGATCGTCCGGCAGCGGCGCAACCGTCTTGAACCACTGATATTGGCGCGCGTTCCGGGTCTTGCCCTCCGGACGAAAGCTGCGGACATCAAACGGCCGCGGCATGCTCATCCGCTCGATATGTTCATCCGAAACCTGCGGGTTGCGGGCGATTTGTTCCATCGCGCCCATACATTGCTCTGGCGGCAAGACATCCGGCATCGGTATTTGGTGATCGAGCCCTTCGGCGGGTTTCTGGAAAGAGGCCGTCAGATTGAAGATGACCTTGTCATTCTGCCGGACAACGACCCTGCGATTGGAGATGCTACGCCCATCAAAGTCGCGATGAACCCGAAAATGCAGCGGCTTTGTTTCATCGCCAGCCCTAAGAAAATAGGAATGCAGCGAATGAATATTCTTCTCATCATCAACCGTATGATCGGCAGCGACAATCGCCTGGGCGATCACCTGACCGCCAAAAATCCGCTCGCGAGCGGTTGAATTGAGCGCCGGAAATATAAACTCGTCAGCAGCATCCGCCGTGAGATTGAAGGTGCGGAGCAACCCGGCTATCAGCTTCTCCGAAGAAACTGAGGAGCGATTGGCCAAAGCATCCGTCAACCGGCGTTCGACTTGTTCGTCTGTAAGTTGATCCAAAACTGCTTCTATTCCTTAAAATGCACCAAGCTGCGGTTATAGTCAGCGTTCAGGGATATATCTCGAACAGTCCGGCACCGCCCTGACCACCGCCAATACACATGGTGACCACGCCCCATTTTGCGCCCCGACGGCGGCCTTCCTGCAACAAATGCCCCGCACAGCGCGCACCGGTCATGCCGAACGGGTGGCCGATGGCTATGGAACCACCATTGACGTTATATTTTTCCGGATCAATTCCCAGACGATCGCGACTGTAAAGACACTGGCTGGCGAAAGCTTCGTTGAGTTCCCAGATATCGATATCGTCAACAGTCAGGCCCTGTCGCTCAAGAAGTTTGGGAACCGCAAATACAGGGCCAATGCCCATTTCGTCCGGCTCGCATCCGGCCACGGCCCAGGATACAAAACGCCCCAAGGGTTCCAGTCCGCGGCGTTCTGCCTCTTTGCCCTCCATCAACAGGACGGCGGCGGCGCCGTCAGATAATTGGCTGGCATTCCCAGCCGTGATATATTTGTCTTCTCCCATGATCGGCTGCAATTTGGCCAAGCCTTCCAATGTCGTCGTCGGGCGATTGCACTCATCGCGATCAACCGTGCAGTCGACGATGCTCTCTTCCTTGGTTTCCCTGTCAACCAGTTTCATCTTCGTCTGCATCGGCACGATTTCATCGGTAAAAAGCCCTGCTACCTGGGCTGCTGCCATCCGCTGCTGCGATTGAAGGGAATATTCATCCTGATATTCGCGGCTGATATTATAACGCTCTGCCACAATATCGGCGGTCTCTATCATAGGCTTGAAAATCGCAGGGGCGATTTTCAGGATTTCTTCGTCGATGCTGCCTTCCGGTGCGCGACTCCCTTGCATTGAGATGCTTTCGACGCCCCCCGCGACAACGCAATTCGCCCCGTCGCCGCGGATATGGTTTGCAGCGATGGCGATGGACTGCATGCCGGACGAACAAAACCGATTAACTGTAGCCCCGGCCGTTGTTTTGGGAAGGCCTGCGAGAAGCGCTGCATTGCGACCGATATTGGGAGCTGTATGCGCGACATTGCCGAGTATGCAATCATCGACAAAATCGCCTTCAACACCCGACTTGGCGACCGCATGCTTGATGGCATGCGCCGCCATTGTCATCGGAGGCGTGATATTGAAGCCGCCGCGACCTGCTTTGGCAAGCCCGGTACGGGCGTAGGATACGATCACTACTTCACGCATATTATAATCTCCATTTGATAGTCACAGAAGGCATTTTGATTGGATCGCATTTGATTCTGGTGGCCTAATTCTATTTGGAACCATGTCAAGATATCCGCAATTGCCCGCAAGCGCCCGGTTGTTGCTGGATGCAGGAGTTAACCTTCTCCAATTGAACCTAGCAGTCAAGCTTCGCGCTTGGCTTGCCTTAGATAACTTAGCGAACGGTTCACTTCGCAGCCGGGCGGGCGATGTCCGTTTTTCGCGTTACCCATCCAAAACCGGACGGGCCGTAAACCACCCAGTTATTGCACTTCTCAAACTAGGCAAAGGCGCGAGAATTGATGAGGTATGCAAAGCCACCGAATGACAAACGCACAGCGTTAGTGCCTTCCTGAAAGGCCATCTGCTCTATGAAATTGATGAAATCATGCCAAAACCTGCTCTGGGCAGAACATCCGACGCCGATGTAACAATCTATAAATCTTTGGGCAGTGTTGTTCAGTGTCTCGCCGCTGGAAGCACGTTTTGGAGATCTCGCAAAGAAATTGAATAGTCCATGCTCGCTTATCAATGTTCGCCAGGTTTTGGACGAACGGAATATTTGTCTCGATTTGAATAGCTTGCGCACTGTCCGGTTCCAGCTTAACCTATAACAAAATAACAGTTCAAGGGGATGACCGTGCCAATTCAAATATTGAAACTGGCGCCTGCTTTTTGGGTAAGCTTGATATTGTTTGGCTTGGCCGGTTGTGTAGCGAACATGCCAGCGGCCCCGAGCATTGCGGCGCCACAGTTCGCAGATACGATCTATTTGGGTGATAATATCGTCACCATGGATCCCGATGCCAAAGATACACAGGCCGTAGCAATCGCGAACGGCAAGATTATTGCTGTCGGAACACAGGCCGAGATCCTTCGTCACAAAGGCGCAACGAGCGAAATTATAGAGTTGGGTAACAAAGCCCTGTTGCCCGGTTTTATCGACGCGCATGGACATTTCACCTTCCAGGCGATGCTGCTTTCAGCGGTCAATCTATCCTCCCCGCCCGTGGGTCAGATCAAGAATATCGAAGATCTAAAAAACACTCTAAAATCCCATATTGCTGCCATGAAAATTCCTACAGGTCAGTGGATTGTTGGATATGGCTATGATGAATCGCTGATGTCTGAAGGGCGGCATCCAACGCGCACCGATCTCGATGCGGTCTCAAAAGATCATCCAATATATTTGCTCCATGTGTCCGGCCATTTGGGCAGCGGCAATTCGCTAGCATTGCAAGCAGGGGGCATTGGGCCAGAAAGTGCTGACCCCGAAGGTGGCGTGATCCGGCGGATGGCCGATGGGAAGGTACCCAATGGTGTACTCGAAGAGCGGGCGCAATATGCGGTGCAAGCCAAGCTGCCAACTCCAACGCCGCGACAAGCCTCGGCCGGGCTGGCCGCAGCGCAAAAGCTATATGCCAGCTATGGTATCACAACGGTGCAGGATGGGGCGGCTTCCCAATCTGCCATTGACCTGGTGCGTGCGGCCAATGCTCAAGGCTTGTTGTCACTCGATATCGTGAGCTATTTGTACCTTCAGAAGCCCGAACAAATATTGCCGCCAGCTGGGGAATTCGGCCACTATGATGGCCGATTCAAACTGGGCGGTGTGAAGCTGGTGCTCGATGGATCACCGCAGGGGAAAACGGCCTATCTCTCGCATCCTTACCATGTCGTTCCGGACGGACAAAAGAATGACTATCGCGGCTACCCAAATTATCCGACGGACGAAGTTAATGCGATGGTTCGCGAAGTCCTGACCCACAATGTGCCGTTGATCGCTCACGCCAATGGCGATGCAATGGAGGAAATATTGATTGATGCGGTGGCGGCTTCCTATGCCAAGGGTGTCAAAGGAAAAGGCCGTTCGGTGATGATCCACGCACAAACCGTGCGGGAAGACCAATTGGACCGGATGGCGGAGCTTGATATGATCCCGTCATTTTTCTCCAGCCATGTATTTTTCTGGGGTGATTATCATCGCGACAGCGTTTTGGGACCGGTTCGCGGCGCACGGATCAGTCCGACCAAATCAGCACTTGATCGCAATATGATTTTCACCACCCATAATGATTCACCGATAGTTCCACCGGACATGATCCGGCTTTTATGGGCGACCAGTCAACGGGAAACGCGGTCGGGGCAAATCCTTGGAGCCGAGCAGCGCATTCCGATTTATGATGCGCTGAAATCGGTGACCGTCAATGCAGCTTATCAGAATTTCGAAGAAGGCATGAAAGGTTCGATTGCAGTCGGAAAAAATGCGGATTTTGTGATTCTGTCCGGAAATCCGCTGAAGTTGCAGCCAGCGGATCTTCTCAAACTGAAAGTGATGCAGACCATTTCGCGCGGCAAGACGGTGTTTGGCGCAAATTAGCCTTTGCAGTTACATCCACAGGACTATTCGGCGCTGGCTATTTCATACTGTACCAGGAAGGCAAATATTGCGACCGCCAATGATGTCAGCTTGTCTGTAGCAGCCGTTAGAGCCTGATATTATGAACGACCAAAGTTGGGGGGAAGGTCTCAGTATTTGGGCAAGTTTTATCATCAGCTTTTACGATTTCTAAAACTGAGAGCAGGCATTCAGTGAACCGCCCAACTCGTAACGCAAAGCAAATGCCCAATGAATGTCCGGTTTTGGGTGGCGGGAAATTGGAAGCGATCGACCGCTATTGGGTGCGTTTCCAGAACGTCCGCTTTGAATTGGATCGTTGGCCGGACCCGAGCATTAATCCATCAAAGATCAACACTCGGATTCAAACCCAAACTCCCTTGGACCAGTTCACATCCAGCAAAGCCGCTTGCAGCAAGCCCGGTTTTGCGACGGTACTAACCGAGCGATTAGTCCCTTCAATGTTGTTGAGGACATCGAATAACTCGGGATCAAGATCTCGCCAGCAGGGCTTTTTTTAGAAACCTCTTGCAAAAATTAGCATTCTAAGGCGATAAACTCAACGTTAGCGATTTCCTGCCGGCCACTGGAAAATATTAGATGTTGAGTTCTTAATTTTGAAAGACCGTCGCCTGTGAACCGGCCTAATTCCCGTAAGTTCATAAGGACACCCAGCCAGCAACTGCTAGTGTTGGCTTTGGCCGCATTGGTCGGTATTGTGCTGCTGATGACCGCCTTGTCGATGGCCTCGGGCTCCAC
>JABMNS010000211.1 GCA_013204445.1 Sphingomonadales bacterium | reverse complement strand
TCGATCATCATCCGCCAGCGCGGAACGCAAACCCATGCGGGTCGTAATGTCGGCATGGGCAAGGACCACACATTGTTCGCGCTCATTGACGGCAAGGTGGAATTTCACAAGGGCAAGCTCGGTCGCAAATATGTGTCCGTCGATCTCATGGCGGAAGCCGCCGAATAACCGGATAATCGATAAAGGGTTATCCATCAGAGGGATGACCCGGCAGGTTCAACAGAACCACCAATTTTAGGGAGAGGGTTATCCTCTCCCTTTTTTGTCTCTCCCTGCTGTAACGTCACAGTCTTGCAATGGCAGCCTGCTAGCGGGCTAGCCAATCAAGACAGGGGCGTCGCGCATTTGATGATGGAGAGTCCCAATGTTTGCCGTAACGCCAAGATTGCTGCTGAGACCCGGCTGGCCTGAAGATGCCGGTGCATTATTCACAGCAATCAATGATGAAGCGATTGTCCGCAATCTAGCGAGCGCGCACTGGCCCTATCAAATGGACAATGCCCGGCGGTTCCTGTCCTTACCCACCGATCCTGCAAGTCCCCGCTGGCTGATATTCAGCCGGACGGAGGGTGCACCGCAACTGGCGGGTTGCATCGGGATCGATTCGCGGGACCATGGCGATGTCGAGCTCGGCTATTGGATCAGCCGCCAGCATTGGGGCCGCGGCTACGCCACCGAGGCTGGCCGGGCAGTGCTGCAGAACGTCCGGTCCCTCGACCATAACCGTCTGGTCGCAAGCCATTTTATTGACAATCCAGCCTCGGGATCGGTTCTACGAAAATTGGGTTTCAAACCGACAGGGCAAACGGTCAGAGTTTTTAGCCGCGGCAGAAACAGGGAAGCTCAAGCGGTTGAATTTTCTTGCCTGCTGGATGAACAGCAATAGAGCTGGGTCATGCGACCAATGGCAGCATGATCAGGCTACTTTTTTTAGTCGCTCCGTCTCGCGCTGGTCGATTATTGTAGGCGCTTCGGATCCAGCCCCAACTTCGACCATAATCGCCGCTTCATACTCGCTCTCGGCAAGCCGGATGAGCGGGCGGTCGTCGATATCCCATGGGTGGAAGCCCGGTTTAAAAAACTGGAGCAACGGCCACAATGTCCGCCGGAAAGGCGCCTTGCCAACAAATGCATAGTGCGCCAGCCCAAGCCACGCCCGCGGTCCTGAGATGCCATCTTGCCGCAGTAGGTCGAGCACGCCCTTGGCTCGGTTTTTGGTAAAGCCGAGCGTAATTTTGGCCATGAAGCTGCTACGCACAAACCAGCGTTTCAGCGGGTTCCAGTCTTTGGTCACATGCAGCCAGGTATCATAGGCGACACCCTTATGCTCAATTTCTTCCGAAGCATGCCATAGCCACAGCTTGCGCTGCTGTTCGTCGGCATGTTCAAAATGCTTCGGGTTGGCAATCACCTCTGCGGCCAGAATCGCGGTAATATGCTCGATACACATGGTCGCCACGAGATGGGCGGTTTCCGGCATTTCGCGAATGCCGTTCACCACATTGGAAATAGCCTGTTCCAGCCGGGTGATATCAAAATCGCAATCTTTCAGATGTTCGTTGAAGCAATGATGCTCGCGGCTATGGATTGCTTCCTGCTGGATGAATGCGAGGATTTCCTGCTGCAATTTGGGTGGCACGCGCGAGCGAAACTTTTTTATTGATTCGATAAAAAAAGTCTCGCCTTTGGGAAAGGTGACGGAGAGGGCATTGAAAAAAGCGGAAGCAAAAGGGTCGCCGCCAACCCAGCGGCGCCGATCGATCACGGCATTGGAAAAATACCGGTTCCGGGGTCGAATATGAAGGTCGGCGGGTGTTGCACTTTTATTCTGCGCATTAGTTCCGGTCGCTGCATTAGCGATAGTCGGAGCGATGTCCATATTTGCCTGTGTGCTTACCATAATATTATAAACCTGTCCGACCAACTTTTTGGTTAAGCAACGGATAAACAAGGAAGGTTAAGGTTCAGCATCCCAAGATGCTTTACAATCATGGTTAAAAATTGGTGTATATGGCTAAAAGCCGGCGAATCGCTAGATGCTCGAATATCAACGGGTTTGATCCGCCATAGTTTATTTGCGTCGGTAGCGGAAATACCAGACATCATGACCCTGCCGACGCGCCTTGGCTTCATAGCGCGTTTCCGGCCAGCCGCCGGGACGGATCATCCAGTCTTTTGGGCTTTCGCACAACCAGTCAAACTCGTCGTGCTGGTTCATGATCATGCAGGCCCATTGCAGATAGACCGGATGATCGGTGCCAAAACGAAATTCTCCGCCGGGTTTCAGCTTCGCCGCGATCAAGTCGATGGGTCCATGATTCATGAAACGCCGTTTGGCGTGACGCGCCTTGGGCCAGGGATCGGGATGCAGCAGATAGACAAAACTCAGCGCGCCGTCCGGAATACGCTCCAGCACGTCCAGCGCATTGCCCATATGCAGGCGGACATTGGCCAGACGCTGATTGCGGATATGCTGCAGCGCGCCGACCACGCCATTGAGATAGGGCTCGCAGCCGATAAAGCC
>JABMNS010000210.1 GCA_013204445.1 Sphingomonadales bacterium | reverse complement strand
TATTATGACAGCATGATCGCCAAGCTGATCGTCTATGGCCGCACCCGCGACGGCTGCATGATGCGCCTCGCCCGCGCACTCGACGAATTTGTCATCGACGGCGTCCAGACCACGATCCCGCTCCACCAGAAACTGGTCCACGACAAGGAGTTCCAATCCGGTGAATACACAATCAAATGGCTGGAAGAATGGCTCGAAAAAGATAATCTGAAGGATTGAAGCGTGCCCCCGCATAGGCGAGGGTCCATCTCCGAACTTCCATCAAACGAGGGGGCAATGGCCCCGCGATCAAGTGCGAGGTTGGAGTTATCTGAACAATCGTGTTCAGATAACTCCAACCTTTCCTGAATATAACAAGTCAGTTCAGGACTCTGACAGGGTTAACAAACTAACAACTATTGCTCAGACGCGGCAAATGGAGACGCCAGCAATAGGAGTAAGCCATGCGTATATTTTTAATCACCGGCCTGATGGCGGCCACGATATTGACGCCCGCAGCCTCATCAGCCGCGGAAATCGTCCCTAATCTAAATCGTGCGGGCGGACTGGTTCAGGTTGACCTGGCCGGCACCGCCGCTCTGCAGCGCGATGGTCGCAGCGAACGCCGTGCCGATCGCAGCGGCAACCGCGGAGACCGGAGCAGCAATCGCGGCAGCGGCCAGCGTCAGGTGCAGCGGGCTGAGAATCGCAATAATCGCGGGCAGGTGGATGGGAACCGGCAAGCCCGGGTCGAAACCCGCGGCGATCGCGCCGAAACCCGTCAGAACCGCCAGGTGGATCGCGTCGATCGCAATCTGGGTAACAGCGCCAGCCAGCCAGCCGCGCGTCAGGATCGCCCGGATCGTAGTGTCAATCTCGCAACCCAGCGAAATCAGCGGGTCGACCGGCAACGCAATGTCAACCGAACGGTCACACAAGACCGGCAAGCTACCCAGCAACGCTCTGCCCGCCGCGGCGACAGCAACCAGGATGGCAGGGTTGACCGGCGTTTCGATCGCAACCGCGATGGCCAAATTGACCGGCGATATGATCGCAACAATAACAATCGGGTCGACCGGCGCTATCGGGACAACCGCAATGATGCGCACAGCAGCCGCAACTGGAACCGCAGTTGGCGCAACGACCGGCGCTATGACTGGCAGCGTTATCGCCAAGCGAACCGCAGCTATTATCGGCTAGGGCGCTATTATGCACCCTACCGGGATTACCGTTACCGTCGCCTGAACATCGGTATCTATCTGGGATCAGCCTTCTTTGGCTCGAGTTACTGGATCAACAACCCCAGCTATTATCGCCTGCCTGCGGCCTATCCGGGAACGCGCTGGGTCCGCTATTATGATGATGTCCTGCTGATCGATACATATAGCGGTGAAGTCATTGACGTGATCTACGATTTCTTCTGGTAAGACCGGACGCATGAACCAAAAGACCCGCTGCCTGAACAGGCGGCGGGCTTTTGCGCGTCAGCCAATATTTGCGATGGTGCTCCCGCCCGCTAATCAGCAAGACATCAGTAAATCCTCTCTGAAAAGGATCTTTTGATCGTGCTGCGTGTGGGCGCTGGGATTGCTCAGCATGTTTCAAAACTGGCAGGGCCGGCGGCGCCTCGCGACATATGGCTTTCCACCCGGAGTCAAAATTCAATCGGAACAGCGGCCTTTCTTGTTGCAACTTCACCGGGGTCCAAGCAAACGCATATCGGACCAACAGGAGAAACTTGATGATACGCGCGCTCATCCTGACGATATCGACTCTGGCACTGGCGATGCTGCCAGCCATCGCCGGCGCCGCCAGTGTGGCCGTCAAAATGCTCGATATGGAGAATGAAATCGGCCGGATCGCGGTCGGCTATTCCGCTGACCTGATCGCGATAGACGGCAATCCACTCGACGATGCCCACTTGCTCGAAAAGATCTACTGGGTGATGGTGCGCGGTCGCATCATCAACTAGGCTTCAGGCATGGCCCGTGTCTTTTCCAAAAAGCAAATCGAACTATATACCAGTCCGCGGCGGTTGGCTGCTCTCGGCCGGCGGGTGACCGAAACGCTCAACGCCCATCCCCGGGTGCAGTGGCTAGAAAGCCCGCATGCCCAGCTCTTCGTCCACCAGAATTTCCTCAGCGATGCCGATTGCAACCTGCTGATCGCCATGATCGACAGCGATAGCCAGCCCTCGACCCTATACGAAGGCACCGAGCGCGAGGGCTATCGCACCAGCTACAGCTGCAATGTCAATCCCGCCGACCCCGATATCCGCCGCATCGACCAATCGATCTGCGACCTGATGGGCCTGCCGCAAACGCACAGCGAAATATTGCAGGGCCAGCGCTATCAACCGGGCCAGCAGTTCAAGGATCATCACGACTATTTCTACGAAGGCGAGAAATATTGGCAATATGAAGGCCCCAATGGCGGCCAGCGCAGCTGGACCGCCATGGCCTATCTCAACGAGCCGGAACAGGGCGGTGCAACTGCTTTCGCACAGCTGCAATATGAGGTTGAACCGCGCCGCGGCATGCTGCTGATCTGGAATAATATGCGCCTCGACGGAATCCCCAATATCGACACGCTGCACGCCGGCACGCCAGTGGAAAAGGGAACCAAATATATCATCACCAAATGGTTCCGGCTCAACCAGTGGGAAAAGGCCGCGCCGGGCTGAAAGGCTAGCGGAACGACCAACGCACGACCGGTTTCGACAAACGACGTCAACGCCCGGGGGTAGTCGTTGCGAGCGATACTTTACCGTGTTAGCTGCCCATAACAGTTTTTGGACAGGAATATAATATGATCAAGAAATCTCTCGTTTTTCTCCTCGGCACCAGCCTGCTCGCGACCGGCAGCATCGCGATCGCCCAACCGCTTGCCGCAACCAGTGCAACGGCGATGGAGCATCGCGAAGCCACGGAGATGACCGAGGGTGCGAAGATGAAGGCCCTGTTCGCCAAGAGCGATGAGGAAAATCTGAAGCGTAATCCGATCGGTGCCCTGTTTCGCGGCGACGAACGCTATGCCGATCAGCTCGGCGATTATATCAGCGACGAATATTTCGCCAAGGAAAAAGCCGCCGAAACCGCCGAACTGGCGGCGCTGCTGGAACTCGACCGCAGCAAGCTAAGCGCCACCGACAAAATCGCCTATGACGTGTTCAAGCGCGACAAGCAGCAAGCGCTCAAGGGCTATTCCGACGAAATCATGGCCCTGACGGTGGTCCGCCCAGTCAATCATTTCAGCGGCTTCCATACTTTTTACCCGGACTTTGCCTCCGGCAAAGGCGCGGCACCGTTCAAGACGGTCAAAAATTACGACGATAATCTCAAACGCCACAAACAGTTCATTATCATCGGCGATCGTTCGATCGAACGATTCCGCGAAGGCCTGGAAAGCGGCGTCGTCGAAACCAAATTGACGATCAGCAACGTGATCGAACAGCTCGCCACGCAAATCGGTCTGGGCCTTGAAAATAGTCCGTTCATGGCGCCGACCAAGAATTTCCCCGAAGATTTCAGCGATGTGGACAAGACCCGCCTGGCCAAGGCCTATGGCGCCGCGACCATGGATATTTTTGCCACCTATCAGCGCATGCATGATTTCCTGAAAGACGAATATCTTGCAGTCGCGCGCGAAGAAGTCGGCCTGTCGGGCATGAAGGGCGGCGCGGTTCTCTATGAGAATATGATCGAGAATACGACCACCCTGCCACTCAAGGCCGACTATATCCACAATCTCGGCCTCAGCGAAGTGACCCGGATCAAAACCGAGATGGAAGCGATCAAGGCCGAAGTTGGCTTCGACGGCACACTGTCGGAATTTTTCACATTTCTGCGCACCGACGAACAATTCCACCCGGAATCCCGGGAAGCGCTGACCAAGGCCTATTATGACATGGGCAAGAAGGTCGATGCCAGAATCGGCGAACAGTTCAAAATCCTGCCAAAATCGCCGCTGGAAATCCGACCCTATGACGAATCGGTCGAAAAATTCCAGGCCGGTGGCTCCTATCAGAGCGGTACGCCCGACGGATCGCGTCCCGGCGTCTTCTATTTCAACGCCTATGACCTGCCGTCGCGCAACACCTCGGGCATCACCACGCTCTATCTGCACGAAGGCGCACCGGGCCATCACTTCCAGATTTCCTTGGCCCAGGAAAATACTGACCTGCCGAACTTCATGCGCTTCGGCGGTAACACCGCCTTTGTCGAGGGTTGGGCGCTCTATTCCGAGAAGCTCGGCTTCCCGATGGGCCTCTATACCGACCCCTATCAGCGCTTCGGCCATCTCGACGATGAAATGCTGCGCGCGATGCGACTGGTCGTCGATACCGGCCTGCACAGCAAGGGCTGGAGCCGCGAACAGGCGATCCAATATATGCTCGGCAACAGCAGCATGGGCGAAACCGATGCTACCGCCGAAGTCGAACGCTATATCGCGATTCCGTCACAGGCTTTGGCCTATAAAATCGGTGCGCTGACGATCCAGAGGCTGAAAAAAGAAGCCCAGGAAGCGCTGGGCGACAAGTTCGACCCGCGCGAGTTCCACGATCAGGTTCTGAACACCGGCTCGCTGCCGATGACGGTGCTGGAGACAAAGATCCGCGACTGGATTGCTTCGCAGGGTTAGGGTTTTGGTGCTCCTTCTCCCGTGAGGGAGAAGGATGCGCAGACTTGGCAGCTTGCTGCCTAGTCGCAGCTGGATGAGGGTGTTCGATTCGGGTTTCGCGCACTCCATCAACGACGGAACACCCTCATCCAACTTTGCCTAATCGCTTGCGCGATAAGGCGTCGTATCCTTCTCCCTCACGAGAGAAGGGGCTGCTAGAGCAATGACGACAGGTGTAAAGAGTGGGAGAGATTTAAGCCCCTCCTCTTCAGAGGAGGGGTTGAGGTGGTGTGGTGCCGCAATCACAAATTCGGAAACTGGTATCGAACCAGTTTCCTCATATCCCAACCCAGTTTCAGGGGAAACGTTTCCCAGATGCTTTCCCTGAAACTCTTGAAAGGGAGGGGCTTATTGCAAAATTCCCTGTCCTACAAAGCCGGAATCGTGATACTCGCTTGCCATGATCAAACCAAAGTCCTGCCCCCAAAACCCGACAATTTTTGGCGATTTGGGGCCCGTCCCTTTTCTTTCTTTTAACACTGTAAACTTTGTAAAGTTCATAGCCCGATGACCGACACTCTCCTCACCTCCGCCCGCGCTATTCTTGCTACGCTGATCAGCTTTGACACCACCTCACGGAACAGCAATCTCGCGCTGATCGCCTGGGTCGAGGATTATCTGGGCCAGCACGGCGTCGCTTCAACCCGCGTGGTCAACGCTGATGCTTCCAAGGCCAATCTTTACGCCAGCGTCGGCCCCAATGTTGCGGGCGGCGTCATCCTGTCTGGCCATAGCGATGTCGTGCCGGTCGACGGCCAGGACTGGCAGACTAACCCTTGGACGGTAACTGAAGAGAACGGCCTGCTGCACGGACGGGGAACCTGCGACATGAAGGGGTTTATCGCGCTGGCGCTGGCCGCCGTGCCCCTGTTCAAAAATGGGGCGAAACCAGTGCATCTAGCGTTCAGCTATGACGAGGAAATCGGCT
>JABMNS010000209.1 GCA_013204445.1 Sphingomonadales bacterium | reverse complement strand
GCTTCAGGTCTATCTGATTTTGCGCCAGCATGAAGCCGACACCCTCATGGTCGATCAGCGGTTTGCCAAAAGCCTGCCGCTTGCACGCATAATCAATGGCAATTTCCTGTGCCCGGTCACAGCAGCCGAGCCAGCGCATGCAATGGGTCAGGCGAGCCGGTGACAGTCGCACCTGCGCATATTTGAAACCTTCTCCGCTTTCGCCGAGCATCTGGTCTGCAGGAACGCGGAGATTGTCAATATTGACCACCGAATGGCTGCCCGGCATCGAGCTGTCGATCGTGTCCAGTATACGTTCGATTTTGATCGCCGGGTCCGGAAGGTCGACCAGAAACATGGTCGCGCCCTCAGCGGATTTCGCCATGATGATCCCGACTTTCGCGCCTTTGGCGCCGGTGATGAAAGTCTTGCGGCCATTGATCACCCAATGATTGCCATCCAGTTTTGCGGTCGTCTGCATCATCATCGGGTCAGAACCGGCGCCATTTTCGCTGGCCGGCTCGGTCATGAAAAATGCAGAACGTGCTTCGCCTGATATCAGCGGCGCCAGAAAATGGTCTTTCTGCTCCGGCGAGGCGCATTTGCCGAGCAGATACATATTGCCCTCATCCGGAGCGAACGTATTCACCGCCAGCGGCCCCAGCGGGGACAATCCGGACTTGCGCAAAACCAGCGCAGTTTCCAGATGGGTCAGGTGGCTGCCATCCTCGCGGATATGCGGAGTCAGAACGCCGGCTTCTCTGGCCAGCACCCGCATTTCCTGCACCAGTTCGTCGGTTGGCCCATGATCTTCACAGCGATCATCATTTTCATAGGCAAAAATTTTGTCGCGAACGAAACGCTCGACTCGTTCGGCAATGTCATGCGCCTCGGCGCTGATTTCTTTGGTCATCGAATCTCCTATCGTTGGAGAATCGTTACGGCAGATACGCCCGGCGCGCCATAGACTTGGGTGTAGGCACTTTTCGGATTGCCTGGCACTTGCCGTGCACCCGCGGTTCCACGCAATTGCACGACATTCTCATAGACCTGCCGCAAGCCGGAAGCGCCAATCGGTTCGCCGCAAGCGAGACAACCGCCGTCTGTGTTAATCGGCAATTGGCCGTTGATTTCGCTGCGCCCTTCCAGCAGCCACTGCTCCTGGTCGCCTGGCTTGCAAAAACCATTCTCCGCCATGTGCATGATTTCAGCGCCGGATTCTGTGTCCTGCAACTGGGCAATATCAATATCTTCCGGCCCCATGCCAGCTTGTTCGAAGGCTGCCTTGGAAGCGATTTCGGTTGCCGTCCCGCCGCGCTCATTGTCGATCGATGCGGCAAATACCTCGAACGAACCGGATGGACGCGTGCGCATAACCGAAGACTTCAGCCGAATCATCGGAACACCCAATTCCTTCGCTTTTTTCTCGCTCGCGAGAATGAGCGCCACAGCCCCTTCCGCCGGCGAACAGAACATATATTTGGTCAGTGGATCGCAGATCATCGGCGCGTTCATGATCGTATCCAGATCAACTTCGCTGCGCCGCCATGCATGATCTGTCTTGACGCCGTTGCGAAAAGCCTTTTCGGCAACCCGTCCGAGAGTCTCCCTGCTAATATTATGCTCATGCAGATAACGCATGATTTTCGCGCCGAAAAATTGCACGGTCAGCATATAGCCAGCTTCGCCGTACCAATTTGGCAGGCCGTAGGATGAAGGGTCAGCATTGAAAGCACCGCGCGGATGTTTGTCGAAACCAACCGCCATGCCCATTTCATATTCCCCCGATTTGATTGCGCTAACCGCAGCGTTCAGGGCCGATCCGCCGGTTGCACAGCCATTGGAGACATTGATAAATTGGATACCGGTCAGACCCAGCTGGGAAACCATATTGTCGGCATTGCCCGATGCCGCTGAACCGCCAAAGGCAAACTGGACATCTTTCCATTCGATGCCGCTATCGGCCAGCGCCTGGCGCACCGCAAAAATGCCCTGATCCATGCCATCGCGGCCTTCGGTCCGGCCAAAAGGGTGGATCCCCGCTCCTACAATACAAACGTCTGACATGATTATTCTCCCTGAACAGGCTTGAAGGCGTGAATGAGCTTCTGCTCTTCTGGCGGTGCATCCGGATCGAGCAGGATCGTCGTAAACTCGACCTCCATGCCGATTTTGACATCTTCCGGTTCAACGCCGGTCAGGCGCGATTCCACCATGGTCTGCCCTGGCAAGCTGACATAAGCGACCACATAAGGTTTGAATTTTTCCGGATCGGTAGGCCCAATATAGGGTGCCTTGGGCGGGAAGCGCTGGACCGTATAGGTCCAGACCGTACCGCGCGACGCTAACCGGATCGGCTCTATATTGTCATTGGGAGTCAATGGCAGCGGAAAGAATATATGCCCGGTTTCCCGGTTCCGCGCACCGACCAGCGCGCTCATGTCCTCGGTAAACAGATTGTCGGCAATCGGCTGTGCGCTCACGAATATATCTCCCTTTTCAGCAAATCCTATAAGGGGGAAAGCCCGCCGCCAATAACTGCCAAAACGGCTAGGATAGACAGACTTTAGTAGCCGGGATGCACCGCCAGCATACCGCCATCGACCAGCAAATCGCTGCCGGTGACAAAACCGCTGTCATCCCCGGCCAGATATACGGCAGCGGCGGCAAGGTCACTGCCCTGCCCGATCCGGTTCATCGGTGACATGGCGGCGGCCATTTCGACCATGCCGGGAACACTTTTCGCGGCCGTATCGATGATTGCGGTGTGGGTCGCACCGGGAATGAGGTTATTGCAGCGGATATTCAATCCATGCTGCGCGCAATGGACGGCAACCGATTTGGACAGCATCCGCACCGCACTTTTGGAGGCGGTATAGGTCACGTCTCCGGGAAGGGCTGCAAAAGCGCTGGTCGAAGCAATATTGATGATCGAACCGCAAGAGCCACCGGGATTTTTCTTCATCATCGCAATGGCCTTCTGGCAACCCAGCATCACACCGGTCAGGTTGATTCCAAGCAAATGGTGCCAGCTTTCCAGGTCGACTTCCTCGATATTCTTGCCAATCACTATTCCGGCATTGTTGACCAATATATCCAGACGCCCGAATCCGCTTTGGACTTTATCCATCACCTGATCCCAGGCTTTCGGCGCGGACACATCCTGAACCATGAACAAGGCGCCCGCCTCGGCAGCGACGGACTGACCCAAGGCTTCCTGCACATCGGTGGAAAGAACCTTGGCGCCTTCTTGCACAAAGCGCGCCACGGTCGCAGCGCCGATACCCGATGCACCGCCCGTGACAATCGCAACCTTGCCCTCCAACTGACCCGACATATTAATCTCCCTATCAAATTCAGCAGAAGTTTATCCTGCCTTGGCAATCTAGTTTAGCGTCAATTTCCAGCAAAAGGATTCTCGATGATCACACCGGAATATATGCAGCAGATCGTTGACCGTTATTTGGCCGCGATCAACGCCGGCGACATGCAAGCGGTGATGGCGCTCTATACCGATGATGCCACAGTCGAGGATCCGGCAGGCACAGAGCCCAAGCGCGGTGATGAAATCCTGCAATTTTATACCAATGCCTTTTCCGGAGGCGCGAAGGTCCAATTGACCGGGCCCGTCCGCATTTCGACCAAAGCCGCTGCTTTCCCGTTTCGCGCCGAAATCGGCGGAGCCGACGGACAGGTCATGATCGTCGAAGTCATCGATATTTTCGAATTTAATCCAGCCGGAAAAGTAGCCAAGATGACCGCCTATTTTGGTCCCACCAATGTGACTGTCAGAAGCGCCTAGATCGCCCTGCGACTGATCAAAAGCCGGAATTTTTAGCCCAGCGATCACTGTGGAAGCCGGCGTCGCCAAACATCTGCTGCGCGACATGGACGCGCTTGAAATAGAGGCCGACATCATATTCGTCGGTAACGCCGATGCCGCCGTGCATCTGGATCGCTTCCTTGGTCGCAAGCTGCGCGATCTGACCGGTCTTGGCCTTCGCCAGCGAACAGGTCATGCCGGCATTTTCAAAATCCTGATCGAGATCCTTGAGCGATTTTAGCACCGCCGATTTCATCATCTCTATCTCGGTCGCCAAATGAGCAGCACGGTGCTGCAATCCCTGAAAGGAACCGATTTTCTGACCGAATTGCTCGCGTTCCTTGAGATAGTCCGTGGTAACTTCGAAAACCTGCTGCGCAGAGCCCGACATTTCGGCGCTCAACACGGCACGCCCTGCGGACAATATTCCTTCCAGCGCACCATAGCCACCGCCCAGTTCGCCCAATATATCATCCCCGGTGACCTCGAGGCCATCAACCGAAATATTGGCAGCATTGCGGCTATCCACCATCGGCGTGTGTTCGCGCATGATGTCCGGTGCATCTGCGTCAACCAGAAACAAAGTGATACCAAGAATGTCGCCTTCCGCTCCCGATGTACGGGCAGCGATGATCAGCTTATCAGCCACATGGCCATCGATCACAAAGGTTTTTGTGCCCGAGAGGACAAAGCCATTGCCCGCCGCTTTGGCCAAAAATTTGATCCGGGCGGGATTGTGGCGCGGTCCTTCATCGACCGCCAGAGCAAATAGCATTTCGCCGCTGCTGATCGCTGCCAGATTGTTATCTTTCTGCTTTTTGGTTCCATATTTCTGGATCGCCGTAGCGCCCAGCACGGAAGTGGCGAAGAAAGGCGATGCGGTCAGATTGCGCCCCATTTGCTCCGCCAGCACGCCGGCACCCACATAGCCGAAACCGCTGCCGCCATGCTCTTCATCCACGATGATCCCGGCCCAGCCCATTTGTGCCATTTCCAACCAGAGTTCACGGCAAAACCCGTCCGCGGGCTTGTTGTCGCGAACCTTTCGAAAGGCGGCTACCGGAGCCTTTTCCGTCAGGAATCCGTTCGCGGCATCCTGCAGCATTTCCTGTTCTTCATTGAGTAGCAGCGGCATGATTTATTCGCCCTATTGGCTCGGCAATCCCAAGACGCGCTTGGAAATGATGTTAAACTGAACTTCAGTGGTGCCGCCGAGGATCGAATAGGCCCGGTTATAGAGCCAGTTATTGGCGAGGCTGCCATATTCAATGCCGTCATCACCGATGGTTGCCGCTGTCGTGCCCTCGATATCCATGCGCAATTCGGTGCCACGCTTGGTAAGCTCGGAGGCCGCATATTTCAGCATCGACGATTTGGCCCCTAGACCATTGCCGGCATTGGCCTCGTCGGTCAGCCGCTCGACTGTGAGATTATAGGCCCAATTGTCGAGTTCTGCTTGCGCTATGCTCTGACGAAGGGCGGGATCGTCGAGACGTCCTGCCGCATCCAGCCCAATTTGCTCGGCGGCAAATTTACCCAGATTTTCGGGTCCGGTTGTCCCGCGCAGCGGCGACATTGTGCCAAGCATGCCGCGCTCATGCACCAGCAGATTTTTCGCGACATCCCAGCCTCGATTAATCTCTCCGACGACCGAGGCATTGCCCTCGCCATAGCTCTTCGGCACTTTGACATTGTCAAAAAACGTCTCGCAAAAGGGTGAGTGGCCCGAGATCAGGACGATCGGCTTCACGCTGATGCCTTCGCTCGCCATATCGATCAATATGAACGTGATCCCCTGATGTTTCGGGGCATCGAAATCGGTGCGTACCAGACAGAATATCCAGTCCGAAATATCGGCGTTGGATGTCCAAATTTTCTGGCCATTGATCAGCCAATGATCGCCCTTATCCTCGCATTTCGCCTTGAGTGAAGCGAGGTCGGATCCGGCGCCCGGCTCGGAATAGCCCTGGCACCACCGAATCTCGCCGCGTGCTATCCCGGTCAAATGCTGTTGTTTTTGCTCATGGGTACCATAAGCCAGCAAAGCGGGGCCGAGCATCGAGATGCCAAAATTGCTCAGCGGCTTCCGTGCGTTGATTGCCTGCCGCTCTTCATCGAGGATTTTGGCCTCTTCGCCGGAAAGTCCGGCACCGCCATATTCCTTAGGCCAGGTTGGCACAGTATAGCCCTTGGTCAGCGCGCGCTCGAACCATATTTTTTGCACCTCGGACTGGAACTCCCATTGGCGTCCGCCCCAGCACTGGCCTTCAGCAGTGATATCTCCATCGCGCATCTCTACGGGGCAATTTTCATCCAGCCAAGTCCGCACTTCAGCGCGGAATTTTTCCAGATCGCTCATGATCTAACCTCTCGTGACAACCATGCCATATGTCAGCCTGCGCGATGCGGGCACTGCGCTTTTAGTTAGCGATTTGATCGGCCGCATCAATCCAGACGGAGCATTTGCTTGCCGAAATTCTGGCCTGCAAACAAGCGCCTCAACGTGGTCGGGATATTGTCAAATCCCTCTTGAATATCTTCCTTGAAGGTAATCCTGCCCTCTTTGATCCATTGCCGCATGCGTTTCTGCGCTTCGGGAAATTCGTTCACATAATCGGATACGATGAAGCCCGACATGCTGGCTCGCTTGAAGATCAGGTTGAAATAATTTTCGGGACCCGCCGGCATGTCACCCTGTTCATAGCGGGAGATACCACCGCAGATCGCCACGCGGGCATGCATAGCCAGATGAGCCAGCGCATCGTTGAGAATCTTGCCGCCGACATTGTCATAAAAGACATTGATCGACTGCGGGCAATGTTCCTTCAGCTTCGCCCGAACATCGTCATTCTTGTAGTCAATCGCCACGTCGTAGCCGACATCGTCGGTCAGCCATTTGCACTTTTCTGCACCGCCCGCGATGCCGATGATGCGACAACCAGCGATCTTGGCAATTTGCCCAACCATGGAACCGGTTGCACCGGCTGCGCCAGACACGACAACCGTATCACCCGGCTGAGGGCGGCCATGTTTCAACAGGCCAAAATAGGCAGTCATCCCCGTCGTCCCCAGGGCTCCCAGATTGGCGGCCAACAGCTCATCATCTGGCACTTTGTTCAATTCACTGCCCAACACATGCGCATAATCCTGCCAGCGCAACATGCCCATGACCTTGTCGCCAACGGCGAATCCGGAATGACGCGATTCGATCACGGTTCCAATGCCGGAACCACGCATCACTTCGCCAATTTCAGTCGGCGCAACATAGCCACCGATATTCTCCATCCAGCCTTTTTGTGCCGGGTCGAAGCCCAATATCTCGTTTTTTACCAGCACATGGCCTTCGGCGCATTCCGGCACTTCGGTGACGACTTTCTTAAAATCATCATCTACCAGCCCGCGCCCCTTGGGGCGTCCGTTGATCAGCCATTGCCTGTTGTCGGTCATAAATTCTCTCCATTGGAATACTTGGATGCCTGTTAGACGGATTCTTTCAGTCAACCGAACTGCCAGCTTTGATAGCTGGCGGATTGAAATATTAGTTGCAACCGTCCAGTCTGGCAGCATTGGGAGAGAGAATCATGCCGCGACGCATACAAGATGAAGGGGTTTTGCTCTACGCCTTTACCTGCGGGTACATCACCTTGCCGACCAGCTATTTCATCGGCGGAGAGGAGGGTAAGACCAAGGTGCCTGCCTGCGTTTTTCTGATCGATCATCCCGATGGGCTAGCGCTGTTCGACACCGGTTTCAGCGACCGGTTCGTGGGCCTGGAAAAAGGACTCGGCAAAATTGTCGATATGCCGCCAGAGCATCCGGTCGCGGATCGGCTGCGCAAGCTGGAGGTCGATCCGGCACAAATAAAATGGATTATCAACTCGCATCTCCATCTCGACCATGCCGGGGGCAATCATATGCTGCCCAATGCAACGGTCATCGTGCAGGCCAACGAATGGGAGTTCGGATTTTCCGGTGAAGATGGCGCTTATACCACCGAAGATTTCGACACCGGCCAGTCAGTCAAGCGGATCACCGGAGAGCATGACCTGTTCGGCGATGGTAGCGTGATCCTGTTCCCGACCCCGGGCCACACACCGGGCCACCAGTCAGCTCGGGTGCGGACGGCTGCCGGAGAAGCGGTGCTGGCAGGCGACTGCTGCAACTTCCGTCGTTCGCTCGATGAGTTGCGGATGCCCGATCAGGTCTATAATGCGGATCACTATTACGGTTCGCTGAAAAGACTGTCGGCATTGCGGCGTGCTGGGGCACAGATTTTTTTCGGACATGACCCCGACTTCTGGGCCACCGTCCCGCAGGCTGAAAAGATTGATCTGAGTGCCTGATATTCGCGGCTCACTCCCTATAACAATAGTGGCGAGTCAGCCCGCTCGCACTATGTAGATTGCAAAGAAAGCGTCCCCTCCAGAGGGCCGCATTACAAAGGAGCAAAGCCTTGGCCAATACTGAGATGGCGGACAAAGACGTTCTCGTTGATATTTTTACCCGCGCCGACCTGATCATGCAATCGGACATCAAATTCCGTCAGATGATCGGAGCGGGTCAATTGCAAATCGTCTATTATCCCGTGCGCGGCCAGGAAGTGGTTGCCTCCGCGATGATGGCGGCGGTGAACAAAGAGGACTATTTGGTCACGATTTATCGCGGGCTGCATGATCAGCTGGCAAAGGGCATTCCGTCCAAAGAGCTCTGGGCAGAATTTGCCGGTAAAATGGCGGGAACCTGCAAGGGTAAAGGCGGACCGATGCATATCACCCACCCTGAAACCGGGGTGATGGTTACCACCGGCATTGTCGGTTCCGGAATTCCTATTGCCAATGGCCTCGCGCTGGCCAGCCAGCTGGACAAGGATGGCAAGGTCACAGTCTGCTGCTTCGGCGATGGAGCGACCAATATTGGGGCCTTCCACGAGGGGCTCAACATGGCTCAAGTCTGGAAGCTGCCAGTCATTTTCCTGTGCCAGAACAATCTTTATTCCGAGCATACTCCAATGGCATTCGCAACCAGTTCGGCGTCGATAAAACAGCGCGGTGAAGGCCTTGGTATGCGTTCGGTGCAGGTTAACGGCAATGATGCCAGCGCAATGTATGCGGCGGCAAAAGAGGCGGTTGAATATGCGCGGGCCGGCCATGGGCCGACTTTGATCGAAGCGATGACCTTCCGTTTCCACGGTCACTTGCTCGGCGACACCGGCCATTATATTCCCAAAGCAGAAATGGAGCAGGCGAAAAAGGATGATCCGATGCCGATCCTGCGCCAGCAGTTGCTCGACCTCCAGGTCAGCGAGGCGGATATTGCAGAGATTGAGGCTAAGAATGCCGCGATCATCGAAGAAGCATCGCAGTTCGCGCTGGATGCCCCTTATCCTCCGGGCGATGAATATCGCATCGATGTCCTCGACGTGGAGATAGCAGCATGACTAATACAGCTGAAAAACCAAAAGAAATCATGTTCGCGCAAGCCTGTAACATGGCCTTGGCCAAAGCAATGGCGGACGATCCCAAGGTCATCCTGTTGGGCGAAGATATCGCCGATGAGCAAGGCGGCGGTGTGTTTAAAGTGACCCTTGGCCTGTCCGAGAAATTCGGCACGGACCGCGTTCGTTCGACGCCAATTTCCGAACAGGCAATTGTCGGCGCGGCGGTTGGTTCTGCCATGGTCGGTTACAAACCGGTCGCGGAGATCATGCTGATGAATTTCATCACCGTTGCCATGGACCAGATTGTCAATCACGCAGCCAAGCTGCGGTTCATGTCTGGGGGTCAAACCACGGTTCCACTGACCATCCGCACGACCACCGGTGCAGGCACCGGTCTCGGCGGGCAACATAGTGATATGCTCGAAGCGTGGCTTGCCCACGTGCCCGGACTAAAGGTTGTTGCCGCCTCCAACCCTGCCGATGCTTATGGCCTGCTTTATTCCTCGATCATGGATCCCAACCCGGTGATCTTCATCGAGAATACGCCCGGCTATTTTGTCAAAGGCCCGGCTCCGGCACCCGATCACACGGTACCGCTCGGCAAAGCATCTGTCCCGCGCGAAGGCACGGATATTACCTTGATTGGCTATGGCAGCAGTATCAGCCGATGCCACGGCGCCGCAGACAATCTCGCGAAGGATGGCATCTCCTGCGAAATTGTCGATCTGCGAACGATCGCGCCATTTGATGAAGAAACCGTATTGAAAAGCGTTGCCAAGACCAAGGCGGCGGTTGTTGTCCACGAAGCAGTCCGGAATTTCGGGGTTGGCGCGGAAATTTCCTCGCGCATCCACGAAGAGCTATTCTCCGAGTTGAAGGCCCCTGTCGGCCGCGTGGGATCTGGTTATGCGCCGGTTCCCTTCTCACCCACGATAGAAAAGGCCTGGATGTTCAACCAGGATGATGTCGAACGTGAAGTGCACAAGATCTTGGGGTAATTATTATGGCTACGGAAATACGCATACCAAAATTGGGGTTTAGCATGGAAACCGGCATTCTTGCGGAATGGCTGGTAGAAGACGGCGCAGATGTGACCGCGGGTCAGGAAATCTACGCGCTGGAAAATGAAAAATCGACGCAAGAGGTCGAATCGCCGGCGAGCGGGAAACTGAAAATCATCATCCAGGCCGATGGCGAAGAATATCCGGTCGGCGAATTGATCGGAACGATTGAATAAGACGGCAATCCGACTCGACTCCTCCTATCACTATCAGTAGGAATGTTTGGTTGACTACAAAACCAAACAACGCGACACACAGCGAGCAATCGTGAACGTCGCAAGGAATGGAGCCGAATGGCTGAGAATTTTATCGCCGAGATTCCCGAAATTGGACGCCAACGATTTCGTGAAAATGTGGATAGCGTCACCATCACCAATCCAGGTGAAATTCGTCCTGCTGCCGCAGCAGTGCATGCAATTGCCCAATCCTATGGATTCCGGATCGCGGTTTCAGCCGATATTTCATCTAAGGCCCATCTCGTCGATGCCGACGGAAACTTGCTCAACAAGGACGTGTTCGGCTGGGTCGCCGAAGGCGAGCGCTGGTGGGAAGATACCCGCCTGGCGCTCAGTTCTCCCCTGCCCAGAGCCTGCCGCTATGAGAGCGAGCCGGTCTGGTGCAATGCCGAGGGCTTTCATGGCCATTGGCCGAATGAATATCTCGAAAAGATCAACCTCAAGGATTTCTACGCACAGGGCGCGATGGCCAAATCGGCGATGCTGATACCCGTGCATCTTCCCTTCGGCCAGATTGCGGCCGTCAGCTTTACCCCGCTTAAAAAAGATATAGCCGATCTTACCGAACCCTACCGGCTCTATTCCGACTTTTTCGGGATTGTCACCAGCCGTTTCGTCACCGGCTATGTCCTGGCCATGCGCGAAAAACACCGGATGCCAGCCAATTGTATCCTGTCCAAGCGCGAAGCGGAATGTCTGCACTGGGCTGCAATCGGCAAGACCGACAAGGAGATCAGCATGATCCTGTCGCTCAGTCATGCGACGATCCGCTATCATGTCAATCGGGCGGGGCAAAAGCTGAACAGCGTCAATCGCGGGCAAACGATATTCAAAGCCGGCCAGTTGGGATATTTGGGCGCCACGGATTAATCATAGGCTGGTGAGAATGATGTTCCACAGTTGATGCGTAGCTTAGTCAAATATGACACCCGCCTTCCGGGTTCCTCATCATCTGCGGAGCCCGGCAGCTATTTCCGCAATATGGCGAATACCGCGCTCATCGTCATCAGCACCGCATCGCCGCAGACAATCCGCCCGCTGCAATAAGCGGTACGTTTGCTGATCCTGTCTATCTGGGCATAGGCCTCCACCCAGTCGTCGAGCCTTGCCGCAGCCAGATAGTTGGTGTTGAGGTTCATCGTTGCCACCGGCAGTGCCGGCTTCTCCGCGCGGTGCACCTGATAGCTCAGCGCTACGTCCGCCAATGTGCCCAACACACCCCCGTGGGCGACCTTGATATGGTTGATGTGACCCTTGTTAATGCGGGTTGCGACAATGATGCACCCCTCGCCCTGGCGCTCGTAATAAGGGCCCGCCATATCCAGAAACGGGCTGGAAAATTTCGCCCGCTCAAAACCGGCAGGGATATTGTCCCCAGAGATATTGTCCAATGTCAGGCGACCGCTTTCTTCGGGCTTTTCGGAGCTTCGTCTGAATCCAGCCACAAGTTGAGCGTGTCGTGAAAGTGCCGGAGCTTCGATTCCTGATATTGGGCAAACAGGGATACGCCATTCGGCTGGCTTCTCACGCCTTTCTGCATGGCCTTGTGATTTAGATAATCCTGATTGAAAATCTTGTTCAGATAGCTTCCAAACTGGGTCGCCTCAGTATAATCATCATGCAGGTCCAGGAAGGTACATTTCGCAGGCTCGGGACGCTCGGCGCCTTCGGGCAGCGCAACCATGAACATGACTTCATGCAGGGACTGTTCCGGATTGTCGCCATCTGGTCTGAACCTGTAGAAAATCGGGTTAAAGTCCGCCCACGGGCTGATATTTGGGAAAACACTGTAGAAAATGGCATCCACAAGATCGGCATCGCTGATATCGTCGACCATATTGCCCCAGGCGGGACGCATTTCCTCGCGCCGCGCCTGCGCTGCTTCATCGCGCAAAGCATGTGCGGATACATCGGTGTAGACCATCGGCATATTTTCATCAGCCGGTGCAATTTTACCGCCGATCCAGTTGCACATATGCGGATCGGCCGACGTTACATCGCCCTCGATATAATTAGCCTCCATGTCGAAAATTCCGCTCTTGCCATTCGGCAGCGATACTTTGAGGCGATTCTCTTCCAGTCGTTCAAACTTATGTTTGCTGATCGGATGGACAAAGCTCTGGAACGCCTTGGCATCGGGAAAGGCGGTCGGATCGGGATTGACAAGATCGGTGTGCGGACTCGGCTGGCCGTGGGCAGACATGGCCCGGGACATATTATGCCAGACATCATATTTGCTGTTTGCATCCGCGAAGGCCGGCATCAATTCCGGATGGGTGCCCACCACATGATAGGATTCCATGAACGCTTCCTGGGCAATTTTCCAGTTACACGGCAGCCGCTTGACCATATGCGCCGCTTTATAACGCCGTTCGAAAGGGATCTGGAAATGGCGGTCAATATCCCCAAGAAAATCTTCCAGCGGTTCACAATTACTGTCCGGATTGATGAACACGAATCCACCCCATTCACCAACACTCACCTCTTGCAGACTGTGGGTTTCTTCGCTCACCGACGGGAAATCCCACTGACAGGGCACTTCCTTCAATTTGCCATTCAGTTCCCAGGACCAGCCATGAAACGGACAGCGCAGCGCCTTCTGGCCCTTTTTATGATTGTCGCAAATCGCGCGCCCCCGGTGCATGCAGCTGTTGGGGAACGCCTTGATCTCGTCTTCGGAGACTCGGACGATGAGAAAGGAAAGCTCGGCAATATCGTAGACATAAGTATCGCCGACATTCTTTATGTCATCCTTGTGGCAGGCCATTTGCCAGACGCGTTTCCAGAGCCTCTCAACTTCCCGATCATGTTCTTCCTTGGTCCAGTAGCGGCTGACCTCAACGGTGGTGACGCCCGGCTCCATAGGAGATTCTTCAAGAAACACGGCGGGCGGCGAGACTCTGTCGCCTTCCAGCAATTCGGTATAGGAAATGCCGTTCGACCGATTATGTCCGGTTAACGTCTCGACCATTATCTTCTCCTGAAAACTGAATATTCTTGTTCGGGCTAAAGTAACGCAATGAAGCGGCTCTGCCACTAGTGAATCTGGCAGCATCGCCTGTTGTTTTTGAGAGGATAGCCCGCAGCGATTACCTGTGTATCTTTCGATGCTATAGAGGGGGACGCGAATCCGCCCCGAAGGAGATATGTCACGTGAAGCTTTATTCCAGCCTTGGCCCCAATCCGCGTTTCGTGCGCATGTTCATTCTGGAAAAAGGGCTTGATATCGAACGCATCCACATCGACATATTGACGGCGGAAAACCGTCAGCCGGAATTTTCAGACAAGAATATTCTCGGAACAACGCCGGTATTGCAATTGGACAATGGCTTCATGCTCAGTGAAATCATGGCGATCGCCGAATATCTTGAAGAAACCCATCCCGAGCCGGTGCTTATCGGATCAACCGCCTTGGAGCGCGCCGAAGTGCGCATGTGGACAAGACGGATCGATCTGGAAATTGCCGTGCCAATGACTCTTGGCTTCCGTGGCGGGGCCGGGCGACCGATGTTCGAACCGCGGATGGATGTCGTCGGCCCGGAAGGCGCGGCGGATCTGTCGCGCATGGCAGACAGTAAATGGAAATGGCTCGACGGACAGCTTGAGGGCAAAGACTATATTTGCCAGGACAAGTTCACCATGGCCGACCTCATCGCCTATTGCTTCGTCCAGTTTGGATATACGGTCGGTTGGTCGCTGCCCG
Organism: Sphingomonadales bacterium; assembly: GCA_013204445.1. Lineage (GTDB taxonomy): Bacteria > Pseudomonadota > Alphaproteobacteria > Sphingomonadales > Sphingomonadaceae > Parasphingorhabdus. The sequence goes on along the minus strand of JABMNS010000209.1, from coordinate 3,867 downwards.
AAGGTACCGCCAATCTGGCAAAATTTGTCGACCGGATCGGCAAGCGGCCATCCTCCAAAGTCTGGCAGGACAGCGAATGAGCGCAAATCCCGCCTCTCTCGCCAAACTCGGCACGATCATGCAGATCAGCTATGTGCCGGACAATTATGACGCGGCGCTCGACTATTGGACCCAGAAAATGGGCGCTGGCCCGTTTTTCCATACTGAAAAAGTCGAAGTGGAAAATGTGAAATATCGCGGCGAACCGTCCGATATCCAATTTTCGATGGCGATCGGCTATTGGGGCGATATTCAGGTCGAACTGATCCGTCCGAACAATGATGAGCCGTCGATGTTCAGGGACTGGCGCGAACAGGGCCTTCAGGGCGTGCAGCATCTGTGCCTGATCGTCGATAATCTCGATCATGCCCGCGCGCTGACCGAAGCGGCTGGCGGCGAAGTGATACAGGAAGTCAGCTTGCCCGGCGGCGTTGGCGGTGCCTTTTACGCCGACTATGGCGGCGGACCCGGCACGGTCATTGAATATCTGCAAATCCCGCAAGCCGGTATCGACGGTTTCGAGGCGATGCGACAAATGCATCTCGACTGGGATGGCAAGACAAACCCCGTGATAGGAAAAGATTAAATGAGCGAAGCGCCCGAACGCCGCCCCGACCAGAAACCTATAAAATGCGTGCTGATTGCCGCAGGCAAATATCATGATATTGATTATGCCCGGCTGGAAGTGATGAAATTGCTCGCCGAAGATGACCGCATCCGGGTGCGGGTGTTTGAAGATTATGAAAATCTCGACGCGATCCGCGCTGCGGATTTTCTGGTCAGCTACACCTGCGACGTGCAGCCCAGCGAGGCAGCACAGAAAACAATACAGGATTTCGTCAATGGTGGCGGGCGCTATTTTGCCCTGCATGGCACCAACGCGGTCCTGCGTTTCCTGGAAAGCGGTTTGGTCGATGCGCCGGATGAAATGCCGGTCTTTGCGGACACACTTGGTACCCGCTTTTTATCCCATCCGCCGATCATTCCCTTCACGGTCGACAATGCCCAGCCGGATCATCCTCTGGTCAAGGGCATTCCCAGCTTTGAAACCATCGACGAGCAATATCTGGTCGAGACCCGCGCCGAACTCGACGTGCTGCTCGACACCGAATATAATGGCACGGATGATATCAGCGGCTTTGTCCATAGCGACATCAAGAAGAGCCGCCATCCCGTCTTTTACATCCGGCGCATGGGCGAAGGCGCCGTGCTCTATCTGACCATGGGCCATTGCCGGGGCCATTATGACATGGAACCGGTGCTCGACTGGTGGCCGGAAGTGGATCGGTCCGGTTGGCAGCAGCCGATTATTTATGACCTGTTGCGGCGCGGTATCGGCTGGAGCTGCGAAGCAACAATAGCAAAATTCTAACCCCGCTTTCACGAAACACAAAGGAGAATAAAATGGATTTAGGACTCAAGGGCAAGAAAGTCATTCTCACCGGCGGAAGCCGCGGACTCGGACGTGCCGCACTCGAGCATTTCGCAAGCGAAGGTGCCGATGTCGCGTTTTTCTCGCGCAACGCCGAACAGGTCGCTACCGCGAAAAAAGAACTCGAAGCCCACGGTGGCAAGGTGTTTGCCGATGCGCTCGATATGACCGATCTTGAAGGCTACGGAAAATGGCTGGAAAAGGCCGCTGGCGATCTCGGTGGCTGCGATATTTTCATCCACAATGTCAGCTCGTCCGGTGCCGGCGCTACCGGTGACTGGGAAGTCACCTTTCAGACCGACATCATGGGCGCGGTCAAGGCCATGGAAGTGCTCGAGCCCCATCTGGAAAAATCCGCTGATGGCAGCGTGATCTTCATGTCCTCCACCGCAGCCTTCGAAACCTTCGTGGCGCCGCAGGCGTTCAACGCGATGAAAGCCGCATTGATCACCTATGGCAGCCAGCTCAGCCAGGCGCTTGGCCCCAAGGGTATTCGCGTCAACATGGTTTCGCCAGGCCCAATCAAATTCCCGGGCGGCAACTGGTCGCAGATTGAAAAGGGCATGCCGGAATTTTACGAAATGACCAAGACCGGCTTTACGCTGGGCGATTTTGGTACGGCTGATGATGTCGCCCGCGGCGTTGTCTTTCTTGCCAGCCCGGCGTCCAGCTACACCACCGGCGCCCATCTAGTGATCGACGGCGGCTTCACCAAACGCGTCCAGTTCTAAGCAAAATCTGCTCCGCACTTGATGCGGAGCAGAAAAGACGGCAGTGCTTCCTTTTCCGGGTTCCGGCTGACCTGCCGGGACCCGATCTGTTTAAAAGGCACGTACATGACCAAGATGCAGACCAACGAATATCCCGCCAAAGGCTATGCCACTCATGCCCCTGACCAGCCGCTGGAACCGTTCGCGTTCAACCGGCGGGGCCTACGCCACGACGATGTCCTGATTGAAATATCGCATTGCGGCATTTGCCATTCAGACTTGCACACAGCGCGCAATGACTGGGGCGGAAGCACCTATCCGGTGGTCCCGGGTCACGAAATTGTCGGTCATGTCCGGGCGGTTGGCGAAGATGTAAGCGACTTTTCCGAAGGCGACCGGGTCGCGGTCGGCTGCATGGTCGACGCCTGCCTCGAATGCGATCACTGCAAACAGGGGCTGGAACAATATTGCCTGAACGGCATGACCGGCACCTATAATGGCAAGGATCGCCGCGATGGCAGCATCACCCGTGGCGGCTATTCCGACAAGATTGTCGTGCGCAAGGCATTCGTGCTGCACATCCCTGATGGCATGGACATGGCTGCAGCAGCACCCCTCCTCTGCGCAGGAATAACCACTTACTCGCCGCTCAAGCAGTGGAAAGTCGGCCCCGGCAGCAAGGTCGCGGTTGTTGGCCTTGGCGGTCTTGGCCATATGGGCGTCAAGCTGGCCGCAGCAATGGGCGCAGAAGTGACGGTCTTAACCCGCACCGCAGACAAGATGGCCGATGCGAAGGCTTTGGGCGCAAGGAATATATTATTGTCGACCGACCGCGAGGCGATGAAAGCCGCCGCGAACAGTTTCGACATGATCCTCAACACCATTCCCGTGCCGCACCCGGTGGCGCTTTATATGCCTTTGTTGAAAGTGGATTGTGCGCAGGTATTGGTCGGCGTGATCGGTACATTGCCGGAAATGCACAGCGGCCATCTGCTCGGACGCCGGATCCTCACCGGATCGGGGATCGGCGGAATCGCCGAAACGCAAGAGATGCTGGATTTCTGCGCACAGAAGAACATCTTGCCCGAAATCGAAATGATCGCAATGCAGGATGTCAACAACGCCTATGACCGGATGGAAAAATCCGATGTGCGTTACCGCTTCGTGATTGATATGGAGACGCTCGCCTGAGTCGGAACGGGCCTATTTGCCTTTGCCGGTAAAAGCCGCAATCCGCTCCTGCATATCGGAGCCGTGCCCTTCGCTCTCCATTACTTCCCATTGCAGCCCTGCGTCGAGCGGGCCGCCGTCGGTCGCCTCGAGCAGTCGCTTGTTCGCCGCGTGAGAAAATCCGGAATTTGCGACGATCTTTTTCGCCAGCGATTCGATCTCGGCATCAAATTGATCGAGCGGTACAGAATATTCCGCCAGCCCTATCCGCACCGCTTCCTCGGCGGTGATCATATCGGCGGTAAACATCAGCCGCTTGGCTGTTGCGATGCCAACCCTGCGCGGCAGGCGCTGGCTCATCCCCCAGACCGGGGTCAGTGCCCATTTGGCATGTGTATCGCCGAAACGCGTGCCATCCGCTGCCAGGATAAAGTCCGCAGCGAGAGCCACTTCCAAAGCACCGGTATAGCAATGGCCGTGCACCGCCGCGATCACCGGCTTGGGCAATTTCTCCAG